>CAYOVW010000018.1:4894-6989 GCA_964407555.1 uncultured Candidatus Saccharibacteria bacterium | reverse complement strand
TTGAGCAAGGAAGAAGTGGAAGAATAATCAACTTACAGAGACCGGGTCTCTGTAACTTTTATTTTTTAATTGCCGATTTTGCTTTTATCTGTTATTGTATAAATATGACTATTCAAACTATCAAAAAACAAATAGTGCCGATTTTGAAGCGCCAAGGAGTTACCAAGGCAGCGCTTTTTGGTTCTGTTGCCAGAGAAGAATCTAAAAAAAGGAGTGATATTGATATTTTGATAAAACTCAAAAAAGGGAAGAGCCTATTTGATTTTGTGGGATTAAAACTTGAATTAGAGGAGAAACTTGGGAAACAAGTTGATCTTGTAACATATCGCGCAATTAAACCGCGCCTAAAAGATATCATTTTAAAAGACGAGAAAATAATTTATGAAAAAAGATCCTAAAATTTTATTATTTGATATTTTAGAAAGTATTGAAAGAATTGAGGAATACACAAAAAATATTTCCAAGGATAAATTTTTTGATAATTTGCAAATTCAAGACGCGGTCGTCAGAAGAATAGGAATTATAGGTGAGGCAGTAAAAAACTTGCCAGCGCCGTTTAGAAATAAACATCCTGATATTCCATGGAAGAAAATCGCTGGCACTCGCGATGTGATTGTCCACGATTATTCTGGAATCGATATTGATTTAGTGTGGGAAATTGTAAAAAAAGAAGCCCCAGCTTTGAAAAAGCAAATTTCAAAATTACTAGAACTAGAAAAATTTTAGGATTCAAAACAAACAAAAAACCATCCTAAACCCATTTTCCAAAAGAAATAGGCGAAAAAAAATATTACAATCCAGCATAGAAAAATTTAAAATTTGACTTGTTTTTTCTTTCACGGTAATATTAAAGCATGAACAAACAATAAAAAAATATATGCGCAAAATTAATTTAAAAAATGTAGTATGGAAAGAGGGTAGATATTATGTATCCTGGAACTTGAATACAGGGGTTTCTAGTTTTGGCGACACAAAAAAACAAGCCCTTGAATCCCTACAAGAAGCGTTAGAGCTTTACTTTGAGGATATTCCTTTTTCTAAGGCAACCAAGGTAGAACGGCCAAATATTGTTCCTTTGGAACTTCAACATGCCTAGGCCTATTCCTCTAAAAGACGTTATCAAAACTCTCAAGAAGCAAGGCTTCTTTTTTGTTTCTTAAAAAGGTTCTCATGCGAAATTTAGAAAATTAGGTAAACCCCGTTAAATAAATAATTATCAGAATGTAGTCCTGGTTCAAAAAGCCGTGACAAACAAAACAAAAGAAATTGAGCTATATTTATGCAAAAGCAACAGCGGAATGCACAGAGCATATAAGTCATGTTATTGCAGCGACCAATCTATTAAAATCGGGGCTGTTCGATTAGACGATTATTTTAAAAATTATTATGGGAAAATTGATTTTATTAAAATAGACGTAGAGGGATCAGAATTTTCTGTTCTTCAAGGGATGTTGTTGCTTCTGCAAAAAAACAATCAGATTAAAATTTGCACAGAGTTTGTCCCTTGTTATCTTAAGGAATTTGGGGTTGAACCGAAAGAATACCTAGAATTGCTTTTAGAATGCGGCTTCAATTTATATAATATAAACGAACAAGAGAGAAAAATAGAAAAAGTCAATCTTTCTCAAATCCTAACGATATATACGGCTGAAAAAGGAAATTGGACAAATTTATTATGCTTAAAAGGAGGAGAAGATTAAATGTCATTATTGTTCGCCAAGAAGTTGTTGTCTGTTTTCCATAAACCCCGTTAGATTTGCTTCGCCCTGGCCATATTGCCATTTTATTGCTTTTTAGTTACGCTATTGGATACACTTTGCCGATTTTTGTTGTTGCTTATAGTTCTCTGATTCCAGAAAAATTTGCCAAATGTAATTATTGCGGGGTCTGACCCTATTTGACATTTGTTTTTTTGCTTATTAAAATATAATCATGATTAATGAACCAAAGATTCATTTTGGTCTTCAATAAATTTTCAATTTATTTCGATGATAGAAATTAATAATTTGACTACTGCTTCGGTTGATGAAGATTTTTTAAAGAAAATTTGCCAAGAGGTTTTGAGGGGCGAAAAAAAAGAAAATAAAGACTTGTC
>CAYOVW010000018.1:0-4794 GCA_964407555.1 uncultured Candidatus Saccharibacteria bacterium | reverse complement strand
TTGGTTGGTCAGGGAAGAATGAGAAAAATAAATAAAAGATACCGGGGGAAAAACCGAATAACCGATGTTTTAGCTTTCCCGGAATCAAGAGTGCTGCTTGAAAAATTTAAAGTTGGGCCGGTTCAAAAAACTCAACAATTAGGAGAAATTATTATTTGTTTTCGAGAAGTTAAAAAAAACGCGAAGAAATACAACACTACTTTTGAAAAAGAATTAGCTCGCGTTTTAATTCATGGCCTTTTGCATCTTTTAGGATATGACCACGAGAAGAGCGAAACAGAGTCGGAAAAGATGAGAAAAAAAGAAGAAAGCTACATTTTAAATTTTTATCATGGCAAAAACTGATTTTATTACTGGTTTAGATATTGGGTCTAATGCGATAAAAATTCTGGTCGCGAATAAGAGTCCTGATTTTTCTGATATTGAGATTTTATTTCAGGGCCAGGAGCCTTCTTTCGGAATAAGAAAAGGGGTGGTGATTGAGCCGATAAAAGTTTCTGAAATTATCCAAGAGTTGATTGATAGAATAAAAACCGAAACCGGCCAAGAGATTGATTCGGTTTATGTTAATATTAGCGGAAGCCATATTTTTTCCTCTTCTTCTCATGGCGCGATCGCTATTTCCCGGGCTGACCAAAAAGTTTCCGAAGAAGACATAGAAAGAGTTTTGCAGGCGGCTCAAGCTTTTTCTCTGCCAGCCAATAAAGAAATTTTAGATGTTTTTCCCAAAGAATTTATTGTTGACGGAGAAAAGGGCATAAAAGACGTTTTGGGCATAGAAGGGGTGAGACTGGAAACAGAAGTTCTAGTTTTAGCCGGCTTCTCGCCTTATAAAAAAAATTTAGTTCAGGCGGTTTTAGGTTCCGGGCTTAAAATTTCCGATATTATCCCTTCTCCTTTAGCCAGCTCTTTTGCCGTTCTCTCGCAAAAGCAAAAAGAACTTGGGGTCGCTCTTTTAGATATCGGCGCCGGCACTTCAAGCTTAGCGGTTTTTGAAGAAGGAGATTTAATCCATTTAGCGATATTCCCGATTGGTTCGGATAATATTACCAATGATATTGCCGTTGGACTTAAAACAGATATTGAGGTTGCTGAAAGAATAAAAATTGAATACGGCTCTTGCCTTTTAAGGAAAGAGAAAAAAGAAAAAATTGAAACAAAAGACGAAGAGCCTTTAGTTTTTTCCCAGAGGATGCTGGGCAAAATTATTGAAGCCCGGGTATCTGAAATTTTTGAAGAAGTTCAGAAAGAATTAAAGAAAATCTCAAAACAGGGATTATTGCCGACCGGTTTAGTTTTAACCGGCGCCGGAGCCAAACTGCCTAAAATAATAGATTTGGCTAAAAAAGAATTGAAATTGCCCTGTCGGCTTGGCAAACCTTCAGGTTTTATCGGCTTGGAAAAAGAGATGGCGTTTTCTGTTGCTTGCGGGTTAGTTTTGAAAGGGCTGGAAGCAGCAGAAATAAAAGATTGGCCGGGCAATAGGCATTTAATTGGAATTAAAAGAAAGCTCGGAAATAGCATTAAAAAATTATTCCGTATTTTTATTCCTTGAGTATGTAATAGTGTAAATGCTTAGTGGGGTCAGACCCCGCAATGTCCCAAGGGTCTGACCCCGATATATTATGATATTATGAAAGATTCAATAATGCCCAATGGGAAAAAAAATGCTGTGGAGGAAAAAGCAGGGCAAATAGAAAAAACAGGAGAGTTTTCCAAAGAAAGAATAGGCGAGAAGGTGCTTGAAGAACTGTATGCTGAAAAAAAAGAAGCGTTAGAAAAAAGAGAGTTGCTGCTGAAAAAAGAAAAGCTTGTTAGAGAGAAATTAAAAGAGGAGGCAATGAAGATAAGAATGAGTTTTAAGTTGAAAGAAGAAGCAAAGAAAAAGGCAAAGCAAATTAAAAATCTTGACACCAAAGAAAGGTTGAGATATTTATTGGTTTTAGCTGAGGAGAAAGGAGTTTCTTTTGCGGTAAGAATAGCCAGAAATATGAAAGATGCTTACACTTTGGATCTTTTTCACGATATTTTAGCCAGAGATAAACTTTATAAAAAATTTCCCAAATAAATCATGTTGTTAGGACCTTTAGATATATTATTACACCCAGTAAATTTATTTCTTATTTTACTTCTGATAACCGTATTTACGGTTTTCTTTTTTTGGGGCTTTCAAAAAAAAGAAAAGGGATATGTTTCCAAAAGTTTGGACAAAACTCTTTTTCTGATAATGATGCCCAGATACGATTCAGTGAAAAAAGAAATATCCCAAGAAGAAGAGAAAAAAATAATTGGCCAAATGGAGCAGATTTATGCTAACTTCCTTCATTTTAAGAAACCGAGTTTTTTTCAAAGAATACTCCACGACCCTTTTTCAATAACTTTAGAAATCGCTTCTCAGGTTGGCGGCAGTGATATTTCTTTTTATGTTGCTGTTCCCAGGCCATTAGAAACCGCTTTTGAAAAATATGTCCAAGGGACTTATCCCAGGGCAATAGTGGAAAAAATACCTCAGGATTATACTATTTTTGAACCAACCGGAAATACTGTTGGTTCTTATCTAAAACTGAAAGAACACCCCTTTTTCCCTATTAATACTTATAAAAACCTGGACAGAGATCCTTTGGGCATGATTACCAATGCTTTGAGCAAGATTAATACAGATGAAGGAGCGGCTATTCAGATGATTATTAGAACTTCGTTTGACGATGTTTTTAAGAAAAGAGGAGAAAAGGTCTTGTCTAAAATCAGGCAGGGCATGGCAATTAAAACCGCGATTGATGAAGCTTCCCGTTCTTTTGTCGTTGAATTTTTAAAAGAAATAATCGACCTTATTGTCAAAGGGCCGGAGAAGCCGGAAGAGAAAAAAGAAAAACTTGAACAAAAAAAATTAGAGATTAATGAAAGAATTATTCAAGCGGTTGAGAACAAAGTTCAGAAACAAGTTTTTGAAACCAATATCAGAATAGTGGCCGCTGCTCAAAACCAGGAGCGGGCAGAAGAAATTTTAAATCATTTACAAGGCGCTTTTGGCCAATTTTCTCTTTCCGGGCTGAATAGTTTTTATCCAATAGAAATGAAAAAAGACAAGCTGAGAAAATTTATTTATGATTTTAGTTTTAGGAATTTTAATCCCAGCCAAAAAAATATCTTAAATATTGAAGAATTAACCAGTATTTATCATTTTCCTGTTCATTACCTTGAAACGCCTCATGTTAAATCAATCAAAAGCAAGGTAAGCGCTCCGCCGCCCGAGCTCCCGGATAAAGGATTAGTTTTGATAGGAAAATTGTCTTTTCGAGGAGAAGAAAAAGATATTTATTTTGCGTCAGAAACAGACCGGCGAAAGCATTTTTATATTGTTGGTCAGACCGGTGTTGGTAAATCCTCTTTGTTAAGCGAGATGATTCGTCAAGACATTGAACAAGGACGGGGCGTGGCGGTGATTGATCCTCACGGAGAACTTATTGAAGCGACATTAGCTAACATTCCCGAACAAAGGATAGAAGATGTGGTTTTATTTGAACCTTTTGACCTGGACAGGCCAATGGGGCTGAATATGCTGGAATATGACAGTCCGGAGCAAAAGGACTTTGCGGTTCAAGAAATGATCGCTATTTTTTATAAACTTTTTCCGCCGGAAATTATTGGCCCGATGTTTGAGCATTATATGAGAAACGCAATGCTCGCTTTAATGGCTGATAAAAAAGACCCTGGCACTTTAGTAGAGATTCCTCGAATTTTCACTGACCCGCAATTTATGAAAATCCGGCTGGAAAAAGTGGCTGACCCGGTAGTCAGAAATTTCTGGCTCAAAGAGTGGCAGCAGACCACTGGCCAAACTCGTTCTGATATGCTGGGTTATGTTGTTTCCAAAGTTGGCCGATTTGTGGAGAATGAAATGATGAGGAATATTATCGGCCAGCCTTATTGCGGTTTTGATTTGGAAAAAATAATGAATCAAGGGAAAATATTTTTGGTTAATTTGTCAAAAGGCTTTACCGGCGAAGTTAATAGTTCTTTGCTCGGCCTGATTTTGGTTTCTAAAATTCAGATGGCGGCAATGAAAAGAGCCAAGATTCCTGAACATGAAAGAAGGGACTTTTATCTTTACATTGACGAGTTCCAGAACTTTACCACTGATTCCATTGCCACTATTTTGTCCGAAGCAAGAAAATATAGATTAAATTTAATTTTAGCCCATCAATATATTCCTCAATTGACAGATGAAATTAGAAACGCGGTTTTGGGAAATGTGGGCACAATCAGCGCTTTCAGGATTGGGGTTAACGACGCTGAATTCTTGGAAAAACAATTTGAGCCGGAATTTTCCCGTTTTGACTTGGTAAACCTTGACAATTTTAATTTAATTGTTAAAATGTTAATAAAAAACAAGGTTTCTTCTCCTTTCAAAATGCAGACCTATCCGCCGCAGAAAGGAAATCTAAAAATAGTTGAACCAATTAAAAAAATATCAAAATTAAAATATGGACGGCCGCGAGAAATTGTTGAGGCGGAAATTCTTCAAAGGTCAAAATTAGGAGAACTCTAGAAAATTATGAGAACCCTAGAAGGAGGACAAATAGAGAAGGGAAGAGAAAAAGACCCAAAATTAGGGCCGGTTCAGGAGTCTGAACAAGAAACAAGAATTGAAAACAATAAAGAAATTCAGAGAAAAAAAATGTGGATAAGAGACCTTATTCGCGTAGATGAGAACCTTAAAGAATTACAGGAGCAAAGAGGAATAGCTGTTGAGCAAGGAGAAAACACAGGAGAAATAGATAGAAAAATAGAGCT
>CAYOVW010000017.1:0-7002 GCA_964407555.1 uncultured Candidatus Saccharibacteria bacterium | reverse complement strand
TTTCGCAGGCTGATGTCCTCTATTTTCCAGAACTGTGGCAATTCTTTCCGAATCACTTTTATTCATTTGACATCCGTATGTAATGATATAGTAATTCATAAAGATTTTTATTCATCCTTGCCATGCACTGAGCTTTGCTCTGGCGCGGGGTGACAACCATAAGCAATGATACGATGGAGCATTAATGTATTTCTTCCCTTTTCTCTTTTAAGAAATATCGCCACTGTTCCAAAAATTCCACAAAAAGCTGGAAAGGCAGATCAATAAGCAGGGTGAAAAACCTTGAGATAACATTTATTTTTCGCCAGCGAAGCGACAGCCATTTGCCTAATTGGGTAATGGGCACGGCAACCAAATCAACAAAAAAGTAAAGAAAACTTTCCTTTCTTTCAATTATTTCTATTTCTTTGACTCTTTGTCTTATTTTCGTTCCGGTAAAAGCAATTAAAGAAATAAAGATAATGAAAATTATATGAGATGTTGGGGGCAGATATATTTTGGAAAGCGCCCAGCTTATTGCCCAGCAAAGTAAAGAAAAACTAGTGATATAAAAAATAACAATTATTGTTCTGGTAATAAAACCTTTCTTAGGATAAATTTTTATTTCATAAACATCTTTCTTTTTTCCTTCATAAACTATTTTAGTCACTTCCATTACGGTTACGTCTATGTTTTCTTTTGGGGGAAGTTTAATAGTCGCGATTAAGAAAAACATCAGAAGGGTGGGAAAGAAAATATTTATTGCGATTGAAAGAGGGGTGAAATGTCCCCATAATAATTTAGCCAATGGCACTTCAATAATATAAAGAGAAAAGACATTGGTAATAAAAATAGACAAAGTGGCGTAAAAAGCAGCCCGGCCAAGCCGCGATTTAATAGTAGCGGCTCTTTTATTATAGGCCTGACGAATCCGGCTTTCTAATGTTTCCGGCTGAGAAATTATCTTTTCCGCTTCTGACGGGTTTTCAGAAATAATATCGCTTAAAATTAGATAAGGCGTATCATATTTTTCACAGATTTTGTAGAACTTATCAGCTAAAGGATGATTTAGGTCTTTTTCTATTTTCTCTTGGAGAGAATAGATATTTTCAGCTATTTCTTGGAGCAAAGCAGGAGAAAGATTTGACCATTCAGGATATCTTATTCTTAAAAGATTATAGCTGATGATATGCGGATCCAACATGAAAAGAGCTCGCTGGACAGCGAGGTAAACTTGGGTATTTTTTTCTTCTTCCTTTAATCCTTTGACAACAAAAACTCCTTCAACCACCTTAATTTTTTCTTTCATTAGTTCTGTCATATAATCTATTAGCGCTTTTTCTCTAATTGAGGGGGATAAAATTTCTTCTAACTCGCAGGCGGCTATTCCTAAAATCCAATCATAAAGTTGGGTTTTGTTTTTTTCACGTGCCGGATAAGGGCTATTTTCCAAAATAAAAACATATTTATCTATTAATCTTTGGACCTCGTCAATTTTCGTTTCTGGAATAAAATCATTTGGAAAGTGTCCTCCCCTGATTAATTCTAAAACTAAAGAAACAGCAATTTCTCCGCTGTTTTCATTTAAGAGAAGCCGTCTTTTTAAGATTCTTTCAATTGCTCTTTTCCTTAGAAGGTGTTCTTCATGCCAATCAACAACGCCTCTTATTTTTTCATAAAAAGCAGCCACAGTAGAAGCGACTTCGTCAACATGAATAGTAGCTATTCCTTCTTTAGGCTGCAAAGATTTGTACCAGAGTTGGTATTGAGAGATTAATTTTTTAGTTGATTGAGAGATTTCAGGCATACTTTTATAAACTTTTCTAATTTCATCATTCCAATATCGCCTTTTTTTCTTTCCCTTACGCTTACTGATTTCGCTTTCATTTCTTTATCGCCAACCACTAAAAGATATGGGATTTTTTGGATTTCTCCATCGCGAATTTTTTTAGAGATAGTTTCATTTTCGTCTTTTAATTCAACCCTAAAGGAGCCTAGCTCCTTTTTGATTTTTTGAGCGTATTTTTTATGTTTAGCGCCAATGGGAATAATCCAAATTTGTTCAGGAGCAAGCCAAAAAGGAAGAGCGCCGTTATAATGTTCAAGCAGAATTCCGATAAATCGTTCAAATGACCCGATAGAAGAACGGTGAATTATAACTGGTTTTTGTTTTTTTCCTTTTTGGTCAATGTAAAACAGGTTAAATTTTTCCGGCATCTGAAAGTCCAGCTGAATAGTAGCGATAGTCCACTTGCGGCCCAATGAATCCTCCACATCAATATCAATTTTCGGGCCATAAAAAGCGCCGTCTTTGGGATGAAGCTCGTAATTTAATTTATTTTTCTTTAAGGCGAATTCCAGGGAATTTTCCGCTTTTTTCCAAAGTTTTAAGGCACCCATTGCTTTTTTCGGCCTGGTGGCAAAAGCAAAAGATGTTTTTAAGTTAAAAGTTTTATGAATTTTTGTGATTAGTTTTAAGACGCCGTTTATTTCAATAAATATCTGGTCGGGCCGGCAAAAAATATGGGCGTCGTCTTGAATAAACCCATAAGCCCGAAAAAGCCCGGTCAAGACACCGCTTTTTTCTTTCCGATGAAGGTAGCCAAATTCAGAAAAACGAAGCGGCAGGTCTTTATAGCTTCTAATTTTTGAACTGTAGATATAAACTGTTTCCGGACAATTCATTGGCTTTAAGGCAAAAGTTTCATTTTCGATTTTAAGCGGGAAAATATTTTCTTGATAATGCTCCCAGTGTCCGGAAATTTTATAGAGCTCTTTTTTAACCAAGAGCGGGGTCGCGGTTTCCAAATAACCCATTTCTTTCTGAAGTTCTCTGATATAATTCTGCAATTCATTTATGATTATCATTCCTTTGGGATGCCAAAATGGCGTTGCTGGAGCAATGTCATGAAACGAAAACAAGTCAAGCAATTTGCCTAATTTCCGATGGTCCATGTCCGAATCGGAACGATTCGGAATTTTAATGTCCGCCCCTCCCTTTACATGTAAAGGGAGGGGCGGAATTTTAATTTTTTTTGCTTTTTTATTATTTTTCATGTTCGATTATCTCTTCGACCGTTTCGCATATCATCTTCGGCATTCCATCTCTTACATCAATTCGGCCTTCAATAAAGACAATTTTGTTTTCCAGGAAAAGGGTTGGATTTTTTTCAATTATTCCAGGGAAAACAATTACTTCAATTTTGTCGGTCAGATCTTCCAAGCTAATAAAAAGCATTGGTTTTCCGGTTTTGGTAATAATCTTTTTAATCTTGGAAATAATTCCGCCGACTCTAACTTTTTTTCCGGGAGTAATACTTGAAATTTTAGCGATAGCAGTAGTTTTTTTCTCCAAAATTTTCTTAAAACCGTTTAGGGGATGGCTGCTGATAAAAAGACCCAATAATTCTTTTTCCCAAGCCAATTTTTCTTCTTCTAAAGCTGGTTCAGCGACTGATAGACGAATTTCATTATTAAATCCTATTTTGTCAAATAATCCTGTTTGGCCGTTTTGTTTTGCTTTCTGGCTCTCACGAGAATATTCTAAAAGCCGTTCTAAATTAAACAATAACTGATTTCTTTCTGACATCTTATCAAAAACACCGGCTTTAATCAAGCTTTCTAAAGATTTTTTATTGAGATCTTTACAACTTATTCTTGAGATGAAATCTTGGATTGAAAGATATGGACCGTTAGCTTTTCTTTCTTTAACTATTGTTTCAACGATATTAATTCCCACATTTTTAATTGCCGATAAGCCAAAACGGATTTGATTTTTTTTAGGCACGACGCTGAAAAAAATAAAACTTTCGTTTACGTCCGGAGGCAGGACCTCAAGCCCCATTTTTTTACATTCCTGAATTAGAACAGCAATTCTTTCAATATCATTTCTTTCCGAAGTTAAAACCGCAGCCATAAATTCTGAAGGAAAATGAGCTTTGAGAAAAGCGGTTTGGTAAGCAATAGTCGCGTAGCAAGCTGCGTGACTGCGGTTGAAGCTGTAACTGGCAAAAGGCTCAATCCAGGCCCAGATTTTTTGAGTAGTCGTTTCTTCTATTCCATTTGCCTTCATTCCTTTAATGAATTTCTCTTTTTGTTCCATAAGGAGTTTTCTGATTTTCTTGCCAATCGCTTTTCTTAAAACATCGGCTTCAGACAAAGTAAGTCCGGCTAAATTCTGAACGATTTTCAGCACCTGTTCCTGATAGACAATTATTCCGTAAGTTGACTCTAAAATTGGCTTTAATTTTGGATGAAGGTATTCAACCTTTCTTTTTTTATGTTTCCCGGCAATGTAGTCAGGAATAAACTGCATTGGCCCGGGCCGGTACAAAGCGACCATGGCAATAATGTCTTCAAATTCAGTTGGCTTTAATTGTTTCAAATATCTTTGCATTCCCCTTGACTCAAGTTGAAAAACAGATGTACTATTTCCCTGCTGCAAAAGTTTAAAAGTTTTTTTGTCGTCAAAAGGAATGGTTTCAATATTAAGACTGATATTCTGAACTTTATAAATTCGAGCTAAGGTATCTTCAATAATGGTTAAGTTTTTCAATCCCAAAAAATCTATTTTTAACAAGCCAAGAGCTTCAATTGAATGCATTTCGTATTGAGTAACAATCGTTTGTTCGTTTTGGGTTGGGTGCTGCAAGGGAACAATATTGTCCAATGGGTCTTCTGAAATTACCACGCCGCAGGCGTGGGTAGAAGCATGACGGGCAACGCCTTCTAATTTTTTAGCTAAATCAATTAATTTTTCCACCTGTTTATCAGTTTGATACATTTGGCGAAACTCATCTACTTTCGCTAAAGTTTCATCCAGGGTGAAACCAAAAGGAATCATTTTGGCCAAGCGGTCGCAAAAAGAATAAGGGTAGTTTAAGGCCCGACCAACATCTCTGACTACCGCCCTGGCCGCCATAGTGCCGAAAGTAATAATTTGAGCCACTTTGTCATAACCGTATTTTTGAGCAACATAATTTATTACTTCATCTCTTCTTCGGTCGGTAAAATCAAGGTCAATGTCAGGCGGGCTGGCCGAACGGCCCAAAGTTAAAAACCGTTCAAACAAAAGATTGTATTTTATTGGGTCAACATTGGTTATGTTTAATAAATAAGACACTAAAGAGCCGGCGACTGAACCCCGGCCAGGACCAGTGACAATTCTGTTTTGTTTTGCCCAGTTGACAAAGTCTTGAACTATCAAGAAATAAGACGCAAAGCCAGTTTGTTTAATTACTGAAAGTTCGTAATTAAGCCGCTCTGTTATTTCTTTTCTGGAATGCGGCCCGTATCTTGTTTTTAATCCCTCAAAACAAAGCTCTTTTAGATATTCATCAGCTGTTTTCTTGCCGGGCATCTCAAATTGAGGAAGCTTGATTTTTCCTAATTTAAATTCAAAATTACAATCATCAACAATTTTTTGAGTGTTTTCCAGGGCTTGGGGCAGGTCTTTGAAAAACTCAGCCATTTTTTGAGGAGAAGGCATTGAGAAGTCATCCATTTTCATTGTTAAACGTTCAGGGTCGTTTGAATTACTGCCAGTATTAATCATCATTAAAACATCCTGGGCTTCAGCGTCTTCTGGTTTTAAGTAATGAACGTCATTGGTAGCCACTAAAGGGATATTCAGTTTTTCTGAAATAGCGAGCAGTCCTTTGTTGACAGTTTTTTGGTCTGAAATATTCGGATGATGCTGGATTTCCAAATAAAAATTATCTTTGCCGAAAATTTTCTGATATTTTAATGCTAATGCCTCGGCCTCTTTGATTTTTTTAGCCAAAATTAGTTTTGGAATTTTTCCCTGCAAACAGCCGGAAAGACAGATCAAACCCTCGCTATATTTTTCTAATAAGTCCTCGTCAATCCTTGGTTTATAATAAAAGCCCTTAAGATGGGCTTTAGTAATCAATTTGACCAAGTTTTTATAACCCTGTTCATTTTTAACCAGTAAGACCAAATGATATCTTTTGTCGTCAATGTTTGGTCTCTTTTGATTCATTTTCTCTAAAGCGACCCAAAACTCACAGCCAATTATCGGCTTAATTCCCTTTGCTTTTGCTTTTTTATAGAATTCTACTGCGCCGTAGATATTTCCATGGTCAGTAATCGCCACAGAATCCATGCCTAATTTTTTGACATAATCCAAAAGTTGGTCAATTTTGGGCAAGCCATCTAACAATGAGTAGTGAGAGTGAACGTGTAAGTGGGTGAATTTCACCCCGTTAGAAGTTGTTTTTTGCTCCGAGTTATTTTTATCAGGCATACTCAGTTTAATTAATTAATTAATATACCCCGCTTTAGCAAATAAAAATTTTTTATCAAAATTTTTATTCCAAGACTTCTAACGGGGTTCATGTTATATTAGTATAATATGAAATACCCAACTCTTCAAGAATGCGAGCGAAGCGAAGCGTGGAGAAGAGAACGGAGTTCTCTTCAAGAAGAAAAAAAGTTATGGAGAAAAGGATATAAATATATTGCCGGGATAGACGAATCAGGTCGCGGTCCGCTTGCCGGACCTGTAGTTGCGGCAGCAGTGATGATAAAGAAATTTTCAATTTTCAATTTTCAATTTTCAAAAATTAAAGATTCAAAAAAATTAAGCTCCAAGAAACGAGAAGAATTTTATAAACTGATTACAAAAAATCCGGCAATAAAATGGGGGATAGGCAAGGTTTCTGAAAAAGTAATTGATAGAATTAATATTAAAAATGCTGCTGAATTGGCAATGGAAAGAGCAATTAAGAAATTAAAATATCGCCCAGATTTTTTAATAATTGATGGTAAGCATTTAAAAAACTATAAGTTAAAAGCTATAAGCTATAAGCCAATCATAAAAGCCGACGAAAAAGTTTTTTCTGTAGCTGCGGCGAGTATAATCGCGAAGGTAACGAGAGACAGAATAATGCGAAGATTTCATAAGAAATATCCTCAATACGGCTTTGATAAACATAAAGGCTATCCAACAAAACATCATCGCAAAATACTCAAAAAATATGGCCCTTGCAAAATCCACAGAAA
>CAYOVW010000016.1:0-7048 GCA_964407555.1 uncultured Candidatus Saccharibacteria bacterium | reverse complement strand
GATGAAAACGTAGTTTTATCTAAATTGCAGCCATTTGATAGATGGGAATTAAAACCGACGCCACTAAACCGCCAACCATTACTCCTAAAAAAATAATTAAAATCGGCTCAATTAAACTTAAAAGAGCGTCTATATTCCTCTCTACTTCTTTCTGATAAAATTCTACTATATTCATTAAGCAACTGTCAACTGTACCGGTTTTTTCTCCAACTGAAACCATCTGGGTAAAAAGGGGGGAAAAAAGTCCTGGGGATTTTCTTAAAGTAACATTTAATGGCTCTCCTCTTTTTACCGCTTCCTGGACATCTAAGATAGCTTTTTTATAAACCGTGTTGTCAACTACATCTCCGGAAATTTCCAAGGCCCCGGAAATAGGAATGCCTCCAGCAATTAAAGTTGAAAGATTTTCGCCAAAACGAATAAGATGAATTTTTTTTGTAAGTTCGCCAAATATAGGAAAAGCCAATGCAATTCTGTCAAAAATTTCTTTTCCGTTTGGGGTTTTATAGCTGCGATAAATAAAGGTTATTAAACCGATTAAACCTAAAATTAAGAGCCAGCCCCATTTTTTTAAAAAATCCGCCAAGTCCATCACCATCCTCGTAATCGCTGGTATTTCTCCGCCCCCAGCCTCTAAAAGCTTGGTCAATTCAGGAAGAACGAACAAAATTATTGCCAGAAAAGCAGTAATCATAACCATAATCACAAAAATAGGATAAATCATCGCCCCTTTTATTTTAGAACGAAGATGGTGCTCTTTTTCCAAATGTTCGGCTAAGTAATTCAAGGAGTGGGAAAGGTTACCCGAGGCCTCGCCAGATTTAACCATACTTACATAAAAAACCGAAAAAAGTTTAGGATAGGCGCTTAAAGCTTTGGAAAAAGAAGTGCCAGCTTCTACTTTCTCAGACAATTCTAAGATTTTTTCTTTAAAAGCTGTATTTTTAGTCTGGTCAGCCAAGGAATGTAAGGCTTCAGGAAGAGGAACCTTGGACTTAAACATAATGGCAAGTTGGCGAGAAAATAAAACAAGCTCTTGAGAAGGAATTCTCTCAAAAATTTTTATCTTCTTAGCGTAAAATGGCTTTTCTTTAATTTCTTCTAGAGAGACAACATAGCGGCCAGCTCTTTGAAGAAAACTAAGAGCCGCCTCCTGCGAAGAGGATTCAATTACTCCGGTCTGAATTTCTCCTTCTTTAGTTCTAATTTGATAAGCAAATTTCATTATTTATCGACCACTACCTAATAACATTTTTAATTCGGCCTGGTTTGGAGAGTAGCTTAAAGCGCTCATTAAAGAAATTTCTTTTCCTTTAACCAGATTAGCCAAAACCCTATTAAAAGAAATCATTCCCTGCTCAGCTGAAGTTCCAATAACCAAAGGCAGTTCGTGGATTTTGTTTTCGCGAATCAGATTGGCCGTAGCCGGCGTTGAAACCATTATCTCGCAAGCCGGAATTAATCCCCCTTTGATTCTGGGAATAAGCCGCTGAGAAATTACGCCCAATAAAGACCCTGATAGTTGGGCTCTAATTTGCTGCTGTTGGTCAGACGGAAAAGAATCAACAATCCGATGAATGGTCTGACTGGCAGAATTAGTGTGCAGAGTGGCAAAAACCAAATGACCGGTTTCAGCCGCAGTAATAGCAGTGGCTATGGTCTCCAAATCTCTCATCTCGCCGACCATAATAACATCCGGGTCCTGGCGAAAGGTTGACCGAAGAGCCCGGGCAAACGACAAAGTGTCCTGATGAACTTCTCTCTGGTCAATAATTGATTTATCGTCCTTAAAAACATATTCAATCGGATCTTCAATGGTAATAATATGCTCGGTCCGGGTATGGTTTATTTCATCAATCAAGGCGGCTAAAGTGGTTGATTTGCCTTGACCCGAAGAGCCAGTAATCAAGACAAATCCTTGGTTTGCTTTGGTAAACTGATGTAAATGCGGCGGAAGATTTAATTCTTCAATTGTTTTGATTTTTGACGAAATAAAACGAAGGGAAGCAGAGGGGTTTCCTTTCTGAAAAAAAACATTTACTCTAAATCTTGCCTTCTCTTCAAACCGGTAAGAAAAATCAATTTCTTTTTCCTGAATGAATCTCTGTTTTTGAGAATCATTCATCAAAGCATTAACCAGGCCTCTTATATCTTCGGAAGATATTTTTCTTTCCTTGATTAAAGGAACCAGCTTGCCGCTTATTCTTAAAACAGGCGGGTGGCCAACTGAAATATGCAAATCAGAAGCCAAAGACTCAATCGTTAATAATAATAATTTTTTTAAATATTCTTGATAGGTGTTCATATTGACTTTATTATTTTTCTTCCGCCACTCTCAACACTTCTTCAATTGTAGTAATTCCCTCCAAAACCTTTAATATCCCATCCTGTTTCATGGTCATCATTCCCTGATTCCGGGCTTGCTGAAAAATGACTGCTTCTGAGCCTTTTTGTAAAATTATCTCTTCAAGCTGATCAGTCATCGCTAAAACCTCGAAAATACCGATTCGGCCGGAAAAACCCATTTCATTGCATTTTTTACATTGTCCGGGCTCATAAATATAAAAATTTTTAGGAACCTCGATCGAATAGTCGCGCTTGATTAGGTCTGGCAATGATTTAATTTCTTTGATAATCATTTCTTCTATTTCTTTTCTCGGTTTTACTTTCTTTTTACAAAACGGACAAAGAGTCCTTACTAATCGCTGGGCAATAATAACACTTAAAGTCGGCGGAAGTAAAAAAGCGTCTACTTTCATATCAATTAATCTGGGAATAGCGCCAATGGCGTGAGAGGTATGCAGGGTGGCTAAAACTAAATGGCCGGTAAGCGCGGCGTGGATGGCTAAACCAGCGGTTTCTTCATCTCTGATTTCGCCAACCATAATAATATCCGGGTCTTGCCTGACAATATGACGAAGTCCAGTGGCAAAAGTATAGCCAATTTCCGGCTTCACTTGCGACTGGTTAATGCCGTCTATAAAATATTCTACCGGATCTTCTAAGGTTATAATATTCACCCCTTCTTTGTTTAAAATTTCTAAAATAGCGTACAGAGTAGTTGTTTTCCCGCAGCCAGTGGGGCCGGTCGCCAAAATTAAACCATAAGGTTTTTTAGTCGTCTTCTTAATGATCTCCAGGTTTTTTCTTTCCAGACCTAATTCTTTAAAACTTTTCAAACCAGTGGTGGGGTCAAGAATTCTAATAACCGCTTTTTCTCCCATGGTAGTTGGAAAAGTGGAAATTCTGAAATCAATATCTTTTTCATTAATCTTGGCGGAAAAACGGCCATCTTGAGGAATCCTGGTTTCATCAATTTTTAAACTGGCTAGAATTTTGATTCGAGCAACTACTGGAGCCAGGCTTTTTATCGGCAGAAAAAAACTGGAATGCAAAATCCCCATTTGCCTAAACCTTACCCTTAATCTTCCCCTGACTGGCTCAATATGAACATCGGAAACCCCTTTCTCTACTGCCTGTCTCAAAAGAACCGCCACCACTCTGATAATCGGCGCTTTTTCAACTAATCTTTCCAAATCAACTTTTTCCGCAATCTTTGCTTCGGTCTTATCAGCTTTTAATTCTGCTTCTAATTGTTTAAGAGCTTGGTCAACATTCCTTTTAATATCCTGATACCGTTTTATAAGTTTATTAAAAACAGTGAAGGTAATCAGAAAAACTTGAGGAGTAAATTTTTCCTGACGGCTTAAAAATTTCAGCGCTTCCTGAGCGTTTAAATCTTCAGGATAAACCATTCCCACATCTAAAGTATCTTTTCTTTTAGACAGGGAAACCATTTTATAATACCTTGCTGACCCCTCGGGAATTATTTCAAAAACTTTTGGGGCAATTTTCTCAACATCAACCTCTCTTTTCAAAGGTATTTTCAGAATTTCGCTTTTTAGATTGAATAAAAAATCCTCTGAGACAATCTTTTCCCTAATAAGCACTTCCTCTTCTTTTTTATTTGAATTCTTAATCTCGGTTTCCAGAGAAAGAGCTTTTTCTTTTTTTAATATTCCCTTTTTAACTAATTGCTCAATTAGAGTCATTTTAAGGTGAAAGAAAAGGATTCTCTCTTCCTGTCTCCTTTGGCGGTCTGATTTGCTCAAAAGCGATAAGAGCCCTTAAAATTGGGCTTGTTAAGGTTTTATCAAGATGCTCTTCTATTCTGCTTACCATTGGATCTTTTAGTTCTTCCGGGTCTGGTTCATCTGCTAAATCTGGTTTAACCGCTAAAAATCCTTGCCAGATAATAATGGCCGCAATTAAAACAATGATAATTATTAATGCCGGGATTAAATAAGTTTGAATTTTCTTTTGTTCAATAAAAGTAATCGCCATATAATTAACGAGAAAAAGTTCTCATTATTAAATCAAAAGAAAAAATATCGCCTTGTTCCGGAGCGGAAAAAGAAATGTTTTTGGTTCTGATAAAACGAGCGCTCTTCTCTAAGACAGAAAGGAATCTCCTAAAAGAATGATAAGGGCCGGAAACATTCAAAGTAACATGAGTCTCTTTGATTCGAACAACTTCTTCTATTTCTTCTTCCGCTTCTTCTCCCTCTGCTTCAACAGGCGCTGGTATTGGCGCTGGCATTGCGCTAATCTCCCTTAAAATCAAGCCATTTTTTATTGCTGCTTCCTGGATAAAGTGAAATAAAGCTGGCAAAGAAGGGCCAACCGGAAGAGCAGACTCAATTTTAGCAAGCTCTGCTTTGTATTCTTCTAATTGAGTTCTGATCTCTTCAAACTGTTTAAACCGGACTTCATAATTTTTTATCTCGCTTGTTCTATTTTTGATATTGGTCTGAATAACATCTAATTCCTGATATTTTGGCGCGATTAAAAAGAAACCCAAAGCAAAAACAATAAGAACAAAAGCAATAATAATAAAAATCAATTTATTCATCATACTTCTTTATATATCATCTTGATTCTCTTCAAGTTCAGGTTCGACTTCGGGTTCAAGTTCGAGCTCTGGCCCTAGTTCTGGCTCCGGTTCTGGCCCTACTTGCTCTGTCGGAATTTCTAAAAGGAATAACTGGGGATCAAGCAAAAGATTAATCTTAAAATTAACTTCTATTTCCCCCATTTCAATACTGGTTAAATCAACTTTTTGAACAAACTCTGATTTCTCAAAAGCTAAAACTTGCTCGCCAACAATTTGAAAACTTGGAGCTTGGCCGGAAATTTCCGCCCAAAATTCATTCGGTTGCAAACTAATTGAAGTAAGCCAAACCTGGGGATGGGTTTTGTTTTCTACGAAATCAAAAAAGTTATTTGAATATTGAAAACCCGCAAGGATATTTGAAAAATCTTCAAGCTTCTGATGGTATTCGGTTATTCTTGCTTTTAATTGTAGGTACTGTTCAGTTCTCTTTCCAGCCAATTCTTCATCTAATTCAGCTAATTCTAAAGAGGCATTTTTTACTAAATGGCCTAATAAAAAGTAGACGCCGGCAACAACTAAAAGTAAAAACAGTCCAAGGAAAAACAAAATCTTGGATTTATTTATTGCCTGAGGGAACGGAGAATCTTTTTTGGGAATAATTTCTACCATTTTATTTAAATCTTTTAATTTAATATATCACATTTCCTAAAACCTTGTCAACCCAGTTAGAAGTCTGTTAATCTTGTAATTAAATACATAATTACAGAAGACAAGCTTTTAATTTATTTTTTGTTAATACCATACAGAAAAAATTTAAATTAAATTTTTTCTGTCCAAGACTTCTAACGGGGTCAACCCCGTTCTCAAAAACCAGTGGCAATAACTGTTACTTTTATTTCTCCCTTTTTTAATTTTTCATCCTGAACCGCGCCAAAAATTATCTTGGCTTCTGGGTTTGTTTCCTGGGTGATAATTTTGGCCGCCTGATCAATCTCTGATAAACTAATGTCCTTGCCGCCAGAAACATTAAACAAAATACCCTTGGCGCCTTTTATAGAAACATCCAATAAAGAAGAATTAATCGCCGCCATAACCGCTTTCTCTGCCCGGTCCTTGCCAATGGCTTTGCCGGTTCCGAAAAAAGCAGAACCAGCATTGGCAATAATTGCTTTGACATCGGCAAAATCAACATTAACAATACCTGGAAGCAATATTAAATCAGAAATTCCCTGAACCGCCTGACGCAAGGTATCATCGCAAATCCAAAAAGCGTTAGTTAGAGTAATGTCAGGGTCTAGCGCGGAAACAAGCTTGTCATTGGAAATAGAAATTAAAGTATCAACTTTTTCTTTTAATTTTTTAATTCCGTTTTCAGCAATCCTGGCTCGGAATAATCCTTCAAAAGAAAATGGCTTGGTAACAATAGCTATTACCAGAGCGCCTGATTCTTTGGCTATTTCAGCGACAACCGGCCCAGCGCCGGTTCCAGTGCCTCCGCCAGCGCCATAAGCGATAAAAATCATATCCGCTCCCTTTAAAAGTTCAGCGATTTCCAATCTGTTCTCTTCAGCCGCTTTTTGGCCAAGTAAAGGATTCATTCCTGTTCCCAGCCCTTGAGTAGTTTTCTTCCCAATTTGAAGCTTTAAATGAGCTCTTGTTTTTTTAATATCTTGAACATCAGTGTTAACCGCAATTAACTCCACCCCTTTAATCTTGCACTTCATCATCCTTGAAACAACATTAGCTCCTGAACCGCCAACGCCAATTATTTTAATTTTCGCCAGTAAAGTTTTCTGATTTTTATTCATACATAAAAAAGGGACGAAGTCTCATCGACTACTTTTTTAAAAAAAGAGCCAGCAAGCCCTGTTAGAAACCGAAAGTTTCTAACAGGGCAAATCACTGGCTCAATCAAGTCCTGCTAGAAATCTCATTTCTAACAGGGTGATTATTTCCAAATCCAACCAATTATCAAAGATTCTTAATTTCCTCGGTAATTTCTTCTATTTTTTCATACAATATTGCTAATGTTTTATCCATAGAAGATAAATCCTTTCCGCTTGCCATTTCCTTATCTCTCCTTTCCTCTGTTGCTTTTGCAAGCTCTTTAAACCTCTTTAGAATCTCCATCTTGTTTTCAACCGCATTCCTTTT
>CAYOVW010000015.1:0-7275 GCA_964407555.1 uncultured Candidatus Saccharibacteria bacterium | reverse complement strand
AGTCCCTGTAAACTTGACAAAAAGGTTTCGGGTTGCTAAAATATGGCTGTCTTAGCAAGTTGGGTGATTGCCTCCCACCAGAACATGTTCAGGTGGGGGGAGGAAAGTCCGAACACCTTTAGAGATAGCGGTTAACAGCCGTCGCCCGCAAGGGTAGAGGTGCGAACAGTGACGTCAAAACCGAAAGGTTGAGACCCCCTCCTATTAAGAAGGGGGAATCCTGTAGTAATGCAGGAGTGAAACGGCTAAATCCTTATCAGGTGCAAGAGCAAACCCTTCGACAGGCTCAGGGGATAACCCCCTTCAAAAACGATCATGTTTTTGCGGGCTTGTCCCGAGCAGTGCCGAAGGATGAAAAGTAGCTCGCTTGACCCCGAAAGCAATTGAGGGGCTAGATAGATAATCACTTCACCCTGTTAAATGCTGACTTGCGGCAATTTCGCCAAAGGCGAAATTATTTAACAGGGCAAGACAGAATTCGGCTTATAGACTTGCTAAGATATTAACCCCCCACCAGGACTGGTGGGGGGTGATTTGTTAGTCTGGCGGAGCCTGACTCCGCCAGACATTTAGAGTAATCTTTGATTTTTATCTTGGCTATCAAGAGCTTCGTTTGCCAATTTGTCCGCTTCTTTGTTTTTTAGCCGAGAAACAAGAGTAAATTTTATTTTTTTGAAATCAATTCTTAAATTCCAAACAGCGATAAACAAAGTCTGGATTCTCGGTTCCAGAATTTTATATTCTCCTTTAAGCTGTTTTATTAAAAGCTCGGAATCAGACCTTAATTCAACTTCAGAATTCTTGGCTAATTTTTTTCCAAACAGAGTTTTGAATTTTTTTAAAGCAAAAATCACGGCCCGATATTCAGCTTCATTATTAGTTAAATTATCTCCTAAATATTCTGAATAGCTTTTAATGGGTTGGCTTTTTTCATTGCAAAAAACAACTCCAATGGCTGATGGCCCTGGATTATTGCGCGAACTGCCGTCTGTATAAATAATAATTTTCTTCATCAGTTTTCTTGAATGTTTTTGATTAAACAAGCTTTGAACTTTTCTAAGTTCTCATTTTTTATCCGGAAGCCGGACGCTCGAGGATGGCCGCCGAAAGTCAAAAGATATTTTGAACACTTTTCCATCAGACAAACGCTGTTCACACCAGACAATGCCCTAACCGCTCCCTGGCTTTCTTTTTTTCCTTTTTTGAATATAAAAGTTGGTTTTTTATATTTATTGCAAATTATTGACGCCAAAGAGCTAATAAGATCAAACTCCCATTCTGTTGAACCTATAAAAACAATGTCTTTGCTTTCTTTTGAAAGCTGCCATTCAATTTCTTCTGCTATTTTATTTATCTTTTCTTTTTTTATTTCGCTTTTTCTCAACAGTTTTTCAATGATTTTTTGGGACTCTGCCTTAGAAGAAGAAGTTAGTAACCTAAAACTGGCCGGTATTCCCTTATGCAAATCTCTGATATTCAGAATGGAAACAAGTTTTGAAACTTTTTGACTCAAATTAGCAATGCTCTCGAACGGCTCTATTTCAAAAAAAGCTTGAAGGCCAGGCCGCCAGGAATTTTCCACTGAAGTCAACCCCTGTTCAATAAATGTTTTGTTTTCCTGCTCATTCGGCATCATATCAGCAATAGTCGCCAAAGCTGTTAGCTCCAAAAAACTTTTCCTTAAAGCGTCTGTCATTTTAGAGCTCAGAATCAATTCTGAAAGCTTAAAAACAATACCTGTCGTCGCCAATTCCTTAAAAGGATATTTATCGCCTTTTTGCTTCGGGTCAACAATAATTGAAGCCTCTGGCAGTTTGCCCAAAACCTGGTGATGGTCAATAATTATTACCTCAAATCCTAAATTTTTTGCCAGTTTTGCTTCTTTAAAATTCCCTATCCCGCAATCTACAGCTATAAACAAAGCCGGGGCAAGTTTTCTCAAAAAATTAAGCCCTGTTTCCGATATTCCATATCCCTCGGCTTCTCTGTCAGGAAAATAAATTGCCGCTATTTCTTCTCCTAAGCTTTGAATGCTTTCTTTTAAGATAATTACTGAAGCTACTCCGTCCAAATCAGCATCTCCATAGAGAATAATTCTTTCTTTATTTTTTATCGCTTTTAGAATGCGGCTTGCTGTTTTTCTTAAATTCTTTATTTCCATATTTATTAACTACACCATCTAAATCAATTTAGTAATAAAAAAGGGCGAAGGAAGTAATTTTTAGGAGCATCCGGAGCCGAACGGTGTTACTGAATTAGTTAGGAATTACAGTTTAGCGCTTTAATCCCCGGGAGTTCTTCGCCGGACAAAAAAGCAAGCATTGCTCCTCCGCCAACGGAAGTATGGTTAAATTTTTCCAACAAGCCAATTTCATTTAAAAATTTCAATGTCTCCCCTCCCCCAATTACTGAAAAAGCCCGACTTTTAATAATCGCTTTAGCAATCTCTTTTGAGCCCTTTGAAAACTCTTGTTTTTCAA
Organism: uncultured Candidatus Saccharibacteria bacterium; assembly: GCA_964407555.1. GTDB lineage: Bacteria > Patescibacteriota > Minisyncoccia > Minisyncoccales > RBG-13-42-11 > JAHXGL01. The sequence continues at coordinate 4,795 of CAYOVW010000015.1, read as the reverse complement.
TCATTCCCAGAGGTCCGTTCCAAAAAACAGTTTTAGCTCCCTTTATTTTGTCCCTGAAAAGTTTTATTGTTTTTGGTCCAATATCTTTCCCTCTAATTACGTCAACCGGTTCAGTAATCTTTTGAGGGTGTTTTAAAAAAATTCTTTTCTCTTTCAGCTCTTTTTGGATTAAGCCACCAATAAGCAAGGAGTCGGCCACGAATGAGATTTTATCAATTAATTTTGCCTTAGTTTCAACTTTTTTACCGCCAATTATTGCCACCAAAGGTTTTTTAGGATTTCTCATTAGCCCAGCCAGAATTTTAATTTCTTTTTCCAGTAATAAACCAGCTCCCGAGGGCAAATACTTGGGGATACCAACAATTGAAGCGTGAGCCCTGTGCGAAGCGCCAAAAGCATCATTAATATAAATATCGCCCAATTTTGAAAGTTCTTTGGCAAAGTTTTTATCATTTTCCTCCTCTTCTTTATGAAACCTTAAATTCTCTAAAAGTAAAACCTCGCCCGGCTGCATTTCTTTTGTCCATTTTTCAATTTCTGAACCAAAACAATCCGAAGCTTTGACTATTGAAACATCTAGATATTCCGTTAATCTATTTTGAACTGGATTTAATTTTAGCTTTTCTGTCGCTTTCCCCTCTGGCCTTCCTAAATGACTCATTAAAATTATTTTAGCCCCCTCTTTTATCAGATATTCAATAGTCGGAATAGTCTGCTTAATTCTAAAATCATCTAAAATTTCCCCTGACCCTGAAAGAGGAACATTAAAATCACAACGAACCAAAACATATTTATTTCTAAAATTAAAATCTCTAATCGTTTTCATTGTTTGTAATGTCTAACCAATTCAGTAACAGAATAATTATTAAGCGTGAAGAAAACAAATTATGTTTTAAAAATCCTTTTTTTCGGAGCTACCGGGGTCTTTATTGATTTAACCAAGCAGGTCTTACAATAAATCGGTTTAGTTCCATCCGGCTTAAACATTGTCTTAACTTCTTTCTGGCAGCCAACGCATTTAGCGCTATAAAGCGCCAAAGGCAAAGAGGATAAATGCTCTTTTTCACCCTTCGCTATTGCTCGGGTAGGCAAATAAGAAGCTTTTTTAAGTAATTCTTTTTTTTCCAACCAACGAGATATCTTCCCTTCAATAACACTGCTTAAGCACCCATATTTCTCCCGGGAAAGTTTAATAATTTTTTCCTTGTTTGATTCCTCAAAAGGCTGCATCGGCGGCAGAGTTTCAGCTGAAAAAGGACGGCTGGTCATACCATTAATCATAAGCTTTAAATAGATATTATATTTTGCTAAATTTGTTAAATCATCAACGTCAAATTCAGGAGTAAATTCTCTGGCTAAAAATTGAGCGTCCTCAGCGCCTACCCGAAAAGCAATAGTCGTTCCTATATTTTCAAATATTGCCTCTTTTATTTCATTATCTAACTGGCTAAGATATTGGTGGCCCAAAATCAAACCTATTCTAAATCTTTTTGCCTCGGTTAAAATGTTGGCGAAACGTTCGGTGATAAAATTTTGGAATTCATCAATATACAGAAAGAATTTTTTCCTTTGCTCTTCCGGCAAATCCTTTCTTGACAAAACATCAATCTGCAATTTAGTAATTAAAAGTCCTCCCAGGAAATAAGCGTTCTCTTCTCCTATTTCTTCTTTGGATAAATTAACTATCAGAATCTTTTCTTTATCTATTATTTCTCTAATGCTAATTGAAGATTTAAGCTGGCCAATAATATTTCTGATTAGAGAAGTAGAAACAAGCTGGCCAAATTTATTTTGAATAGTGGCAATCGCTTCTGTTTCATATTTTTGAATATATTTGGGATATTCCTGAACCCAAAAAGCCCTTACCAATGGGTCGCTAACTTTATCAACTATTCTTTTCCGATAGTCTGAATCGGCCAGCATCCGATTAATTCCCAACAAAGTTGAGTTTGGATATTCTAAGAGGGCAAAAATACAATTATTTAAAATATATTCTGTTTTGGAAGACCAAACATTGGGCCAGATTTTTTTAAAAATCCCGTTTATATTTGAAGCGATTAAATGAAAATATTTAGACTCTGTTTTCTCAACGATATTAAGAGAAATTGGATAGGCCAAATCAGCCGGATTAAAATAAACCGCTTCATTTATTCGATGAGAGGGAATAAAATCCAGCAATGCTTCCGCTGTTCTGCCGAGAGGATCAATAAAACCAATTCCCTTTCCTTGCTGAATGTCTTGAATCGCCATATTCATCATCATCGCTGTTTTGCCCATTTCAGTTTTTCCAATAATATAGATATGACGGAAGCGATCATCGGTTCTAATGCCAAAGCGCTTTCGTTGGTTACGAAAGGTAGTTTCAGCAAAAAAATTTATTTCGTTATTCATATACACAAGTGCCGAAGGCACACAGTATTGAAAAGAGCTTTAGCTCTTTGAATTATTATATTTACCCAATTGGCAAATCTAAAGGAGCCTCTCCTTTTTTAATCCCGACTTGGGGAACAGTTGAAACCGAAGATATTAGTCCTGAAGGAATATGAAATAAAGTGGCTGCTTCTTCGGTATTAACCACAAAAGTTCCGCCAGGATTGGGAAATAAAGGTGGCACCCTCATTCGGTAAAACCTAAATATTTTTCTCTTTCTTAAATAAAGCCTTCTTTTGTCTAAAAACCAAAAAAACACTGATTTTACTTTAGTCACTGTTTTTTTCCAGATTTTTATTCCGCCCAGGTTTTCGGTTGAAATTTCTTTAAAAAAACCAAAAACAAACCTTGCTTTTGGCTTATGAAAAACTTCTTTTTTGCCAAGATAGATAAATCTAATAAAACAGGAAAAAGCAAATTTTGAAATCTTCTCTTCAAGCGCAGTTAGCTTTACTGTTTCTTCGTGAATTAACGGCGGCCTAGGAAAAATAGGGGCCGCCTCTTTTGATTCCCGGGGTCCGCTTATTATAATTTCCGCTGCTTCCCGAATTATTGACTTTGGCGGTTCTGGTTTTTTCCTTTTGGCTATCTTGTCAATCTCATTTCTTATTCTGGCTCTCCAGGGGTTTTCATCTCTTATCGGCTTAAAAACAAATTGCAGCCAGAACTGCTCGCCAGGCCCGATAGTGGTCATTCCTTCTAAAAGCCCGGCTAAAGGATCAAGTCTTCTTTCTTTCTGAACTTCAAACGGTGTTTCTTCTTCAAATTTAGAATAAGTTTTAATCGGATAAACATCATCGCCGGAAAAAACAAAATTACAGCCAAAAAGGTCCCAGTCTTTATTAGGAATGTCCTGAGGCACATGTTTAGTATAATCATCAACCAAAGAAATTTCCGCGTCCGGATATTGAGAATAGATATTTGATTCAATAATATCTCGGAAAGCTTCCGGAGTTCTGATGTAAAAATGAACTTCGCCGCCAAGACTGACGATTTCACACGATATTGAAAGCTGAAAAGCGCCCTCTATCCATTTCTCCCTAAAATCAAACACATCGTGAATGGCGTGAAAACCGGCAAAAACCTCATCCATTGCTCTAATCGGCTTAAAAACCTGCTTTGGCATCTTAATCTCAAGCAAAATTGGTTTAACGTTTTTTACAAACCATCTTTCATTAAGCCAAAAAAAATATTGCTTTTCTAAAAATCCTAAAAACAAAAAAGGCAGTATTAACCACCACCAAGCCGCAATTACCTGCCAGACAAGGCCCAAGATTAAAAAAAGTTCTTCTGGTAATACTAAAAATTGATCAAGCTTGCTAATCATATCATGCTATCTGCAAAAAATGGAATGTTGTTTACAGAGTTCATCTCTTTTTGCGAGGCAATAAATAAACCTCTAGTTATTTTGACAATATCTAAACAATTTGTCAAATACGCGAACCCCGCCCTATACATCAATAGAGTGGAGCGAAGCGTTGAAAAGGAACGAGATTTCTTTGACCTTTCCGGCCTATGATTTTTTTGCCAATCTCGCCCAGGCGACTAAAATAGGACCAGCTAAAAATAGGGAAGAATAAGTTCCGGCTATTATACCGACAATCAAAGCCAGGGCGAAATATTTTAAAGTTATTCCGCCAAAAAAGAAAATCGCAAATAAAACAAAAAGTGTGGTTAAAGAAGTGTTGATTGACCTGAACAACGTCTGATTTAAGCTCTTATTCACGGTTTCCTGATAGGTTATTCCTATTCTTTTTACAAGGTTTTCCCTGATTCGGTCAAAAACAACCACCGTATTATTAATTGAATAACCAAGCACTACAAGCAAAGCGGTCACAATGGGAATGGTTATCTCCACATAGTAAAAAAATCCTAAAATCGAAAAAACGCCGAGCGTGATTAAAACATCGTGGAAAAGAGCGATTAAAGAAGCAATGCCATACTGCCAGCTGGCAATTGGCTTGGAAACCCGGCGGAAAGCCAAAGCAATATAAATAATTATTGCCAAAATGGACAAAATAACAATTATTTTCGTGCTATCCCTTAATTCTCGCCCAATGACCGGGCCAATCAAATCATTGCGCATCACTGTTAATGCTGTTTTTTCTCTTAATCGCTGAACAACAAGCTCTCTTGTTTCTATGTCTGTTTCTTTCATTCTGATAATTACTCCTCTTTCTCCTGTTGGCTGAATAATAATTTCCCCTAAGTCAAAATCCTTTAATTCGGTTCTGATTTCTTCTGAAGTCGGTCTAGCGGTCTCAAATTCTACTTCCAACAAACTGCCGCCAACAAAATCAATACCAAGCCGCAAACCAAAAACAGCCAAACAAACCAAACTTGCCAGAATTAAAATTCCGGAAAA
>CAYOVW010000014.1:6030-7377 GCA_964407555.1 uncultured Candidatus Saccharibacteria bacterium | reverse complement strand
TGCGAAATAAAATAAATAATAAAAACATGGCGAAAATCACTTTGAGTATTATCAAGGCGGATATTGGTTCAATCGGCGGGCACATAAAGCCAAGCAAAAAATTAATTGAAACAGTTAAAAATTATGTGTCTGAAAAAGGAAAAGGGCTGATTATTGACCACTATATCAGTCATACTGGCGATGATGTGGCAATCTTGTCCACTCATAAACAGGGTGTTTTAGCGGAACCAATTCATAAATTATGCTGGGAAGCCCTTCTTAAAGGAACGCAAACAGCAAAAGAGCAAGGGCTTTATGGCGCTGGTCAGGATTTATTAAAAGATACTTTTTCCGGCAATGTCAAAGGAATGGGTCCGGCTATTGCTGAAATGGAAATTGAAGAAAGACCGGCTGAACCTTTTTTCTTTTTTGCCGCTGACAAGACAGACCCGGGCGCTTATAATCTGCCCTTGTATTTATCTTTTACTGACCCAATGCATAATTCCGGTCTAATGCTTTCTCCTGAAGCGAAAAAGGGTTATAAGTTTGTGATTATGGATGTTTCTTATACTGACGCGGATAAAGTGATTGAATTAAATTCTCCAGAAGAAACATATGATATTGCCGCCTTATTAAGAGACCCTGAACGATTTGTAGTAGAGTCAATTTGGTGCCGGGCGTCAGGCGAGCAAGTAGTGGCTGTCAGCACTATGCGGCTTCATAATATTGCCGGGAAATATGTTGGTAAAGACGACCCGGTAATGTTAGTTCGGCTTCAAAAGAATTTCCCGGCGGCCGGAGAAGTTCTTTCTCCTTACGCCATCACTCCTTATGTTGCCGGGTTTATGAGGGGCTCCCATAACGGGCCTTTAATGCCGGTTAAAGAGAATGCTTCGATTTCTTTTTTTGACGGCCCGCCAATAGTTAGTTGTTCGGCTTTTTGCGTTAAAAATGGCAAATTAACCGAAGCGGTAGACGCTTTTGACCAGCCATTCTGGGATTATATAAGAACAAAAGCGTCAGAAAAAGCAATCGCAATAAGACAACAGGGATTTTTAGGTCCGGCTATGCTGCCTTACTCAGAACTTGAATACGGGGGAATAGTTGAAACTTTGGAGGCGTTGGAAAAAAGATTTGTTGTAAAAAAAGATAAATAGGCAGCTATGCTTAGTTTGTCAGCGAAAATTCGCGAAACTTTTGGTAGAAAGACAAAAATTCTCCGTGAAAAAGGCATTTTGCCGGGAGTTTTGTATGGGCCAAAAATCAAGAACCAAATTTTGGAGCTTGATTTAAAAGAATTTGAAAAAGTTTATGAGCAAGCTGGAGAAAGTTCGCTGATTACCCTAGCGATAGCGAAGGGTGAGGGAA
>CAYOVW010000014.1:0-5930 GCA_964407555.1 uncultured Candidatus Saccharibacteria bacterium | reverse complement strand
AAAAGAGTTTCAAGTTCTAATTCATGAAGTAAAGAAAGACCCGATTACTGGAGCAATAATTCATGTTGATTTTTACCAGCCAAAACTTGATGAAGAAATTATTGCTGTTGTTCCTTTGGTTTTTGAAGGGGAAGCGCCGGCCTGTAAAAATTTAAGCGGAACTCTGGTTAAAAATATTCATGAAGTAGAGGTCAAGGCCTTGCCCCAAAATCTTCCTCGCGAAATTAAAGTAGATATAGAAAAAATAAAAACTTTTGAAGATAATATTTTAATTAAAGATTTAGTTGTTCCGCATGGGGTAAAAATTCTTAAAGAGCCGGAAGAGAGCGTTGTTTCAGCAGTTCCTCCAGAAAAAGAGGAGAAGATAGAAGAGGAGGAAAAAATTGAGGAAGTTGAAGAAGTTAAAGAAGCCGAAAAAACCGAGAAAGCAGAATAATGTCTGCTTAGCGGGGTCAGACCCCGCTAAGCTCCCCCTTGCGCTTTTTTATGTCCAGGAAATATCCAATTGAAAAAACTCGCGACATTGGCATTATTGCCCATATTGACGCTGGTAAAACAACAGTTACTGAGCGGATTTTGTTTTACACCGGAATCTCTCATAAAATTGGCGAAGTTCACGACGGCAAAGCAATTATGGATTGGATGGAGCAGGAAAAAGAAAGGGGAATTACCATTACTTCTGCGGCCACCACTTGTTTTTGGTCTTTAGCCGGAAGTGAGTATCGGATAAATATTATTGACACCCCCGGCCATATTGATTTTACCGTAGAGGTTCAACGTTCTTTAAGAGTTTTAGACGGCGCGGTCGTGGTTTTTGACGGCGTTGCCGGAGTAGAGCCGCAATCAGAAACAGTTTGGCATCAGGCAGATAAATTTAAAGTGCCCAGAATTTGTTTTATTAACAAAATAGACAGAATCGGCGCTTGTTTTGAGAAAAGTTTGGGGTCAATCTTGGAAAAACTTTCTCCTAACGCAGTGGCTGTTCAGCTGCCGATTGGCCAGGAGGCTGAGTTTGAAGGGATAATTGATTTATTGGAAATGAAGGCGATTAGGTTTGAAGGAGATTTTGGCCAAATTCTTAAAAGAGAAGAAATTCCGGAAAGCTTATTGGAAAAAGCAAAAGAATGGCGTGAAAAATTAGTAAAGAAAATTGTTGCTGAAGACCAAGATTTATTAGAAAAACATTTAGAGGGTCAAGAGATTTCTATTAATGAATTAAAAAGCGGATTAAGAAAAGCCTGCCTTGTTTATAAATTGATTCCGGTATTTTGCGGTTCTGCTCTGAAAAACAAAGGAATCCAATTATTGTTAGACGGGATAATTGAATATCTTCCCAGCCCGATTGATTTAGCGGCAATAAAAGGTTTTGAGCCCAAAAAGGGTTTAGAAATAGAAAGAAAAGCAGATGACAAGGAGCCATTTTCCGCTTTGGTTTTTAAGGTCGCTTCTGATCCTTATGTTGGCACCTTAACTTATTTCCGAGTTTATTCCGGTTGTCTAACAAGGGGCTCTTATGTTTTAAATTCAACAACCAACGAGAAAGAAAGAATTGGCCGAATTTTAAGAATGCACGCTGCGGAACGCGAGGAAGTGGAACAAGTTTTTACCGGCGATATTGCCGCTACAGTAGGGCTAAAAGCAAGCTATACTGGTCATACTCTTTGCGATGAAAAAGAGCCGATTGTTCTGGAAAAAATTGTTTTCCCAGAGCCGGTTATTGACATTAGAATAGAGCCCAAGACCAAGCAGGACCAAGAAAAAATGAGCATTGCTTTGAAAAGTTTAATGGACGAAGACCCGACTTTCAGGGTTAAATCAGATTTAGAAACCGGCGAAACAATTATTTCTGGAATGGGCGAGTTGCATTTAGAGATTATTACTGATAGAATGAAAAGAGAGTTTAAAGTAGAGGCTAATGTTGGCCGACCCCAGGTTGCTTATAAAGAAACAATTAAAATAGAAAGCAAAGCTGAAGGAAAATATATCAAGCAGTCAGGCGGTCGGGGGCAGTACGGCCATGTGTTAATAAGAATAGCGCCAAAAGCAAGAGGAGAAGGGTATGAGTTTATTGATGAAATAAAAGGCGGAGATATTCCTAAAGAATTTATTCCAGCGGTGGATAAAGGAATAAAAGAAGCAATGGATAAAGGAATTTTGGCTGGTTATCCAATAGTAGATGTTTCAGCCACGCTTTATGACGGTTCTTTTCACGAAGTGGATTCTTCAGAAATCGCTTTTAAGATTGCTGGCTCAATGGCTTTTCAAGAAGCAGCCAAAAAAGCCGAACCAACCATATTAGAGCCGATTATGAAATTAGAAGTAGTGGCGCCAGCTGATTTTTTTGGCGATATTATTGGCGACCTCTCAGCCAGAAGAGGCAAGATTGAAGAAACTTTTGACCGCTTGCAAATGAAAGTTATAAATGCTAAAGTGCCTCTAGCGGAAATGTTTGGCTATGCCACCAGCTTGCGGAGCTTGACAGAAGGCAGGGGAATATTTACAATGGAATTTAGCAGCTATGAAGAGGCGCCTGCTAATATTATTCAGGAAATTATTGAAGGAAAAAGAAGATAATTAAAATTCCGAATCGTTCCGATTAGGATATTAAAGGTCGGCTAAAATAATAATAATAATAAATATTAATAATTATGGCGGAAAAAGAAAAATTTGTGAGGGAAAAACCTCACCTTAATATTGGCTCTATTGGTCATGTTGACCATGGAAAAACCACTTTAACAGCAGCGGTTCTTAAAATCCAGAAATTAGCCGGATTAAAAGCAACAGAAAAATCAGTAGAGCAAATTGATTCAGCTCCGGAAGAAAAAGCTCGCGGTTTGACGATTAATGTTACCCATGTTGAGTTTGATTCTGAAAAGAGGCATTATGCTTGGATTGACTGTCCGGGCCACGCTGACTATATTAAGAATATGATTACTGGCGCGGCCCAGATGGATGGAGCGATTTTAGTTGTTTCAGCGCCTGATGGTCCAATGCCTCAAACAAGAGAACATATTCTTTTGGCGCGCCAGGTTGGCTTACCTTCAATTGTGGTTTTTCTTAATAAATGCGACATAGTTAGCGATCCGGAAATTATTGATTTGGTAGAATCCGAAATAAGAGAATTATTAAATAAATATCAATTTCCCGGAGACGAAACACCGATTATCCGAGGTTCAGCCTTGAAAGCTTTTGAAGCGAATTCTCTTGATGACGAAGCAGTAAAACCAATTTTAGAATTAGTCAAAGCAGTAGATAGCTTTATTCCGGAACCAACTCGGGAAATAGACAAACCTTTTTTAATGGCTGTGGAAGATGTTTTTTCTATTGCTGGTCGGGGCACTGTCGCTACTGGCAGAGTTGAGAGGGGAATTGTTCGGGCTAACGAAGAAGTAGAAGTTGTTGGGATTAAGCCGACAAACAAAACAGTTGTCGTGAGCGTGGAAATGTTCAATAAAGTTTTAGATGAAGGCCGGGCCGGAGATAATGTCGGCGTTTTGCTTCGCGGCTTGAAAAAAGAGGATGTTGAAAGGGGTCAGGTTTTAGCTAAACCAGGTTCGATTACGCCGCATACTGAATTTGAAAGCGAAACTTATATTTTGACCAAAGAGGAAGGCGGTCGCCACACTCCTTTTTTTACTGGCTATAAGCCTCAGCTTTATTTTAGGACAACTGATGTTACCGGAGATGTTATTTTGCCGGAAGGCATGGAAATGGTTATGCCTGGAGACACGGTAAATCTGAAAGTAAAGTTGATTGTGCCGATTGCTATGGAAGAAAAGCAGAGGTTTGCCATTAGAGAAGGAGGAAGGACAGTGGGAGCCGGAGTAGTGACTAAAATTGTTAAATAGAAAGATGACTAGTAAAAAGAAAATAGCAGAAGAAGGGGATGAAGCAAAACCGAAAATAAGGATTAAACTTCGGGCTTATGACCACAAGGTGATTGACGAAGGAGCTCGTCAGATTATTGAAGTTGCCTTGCGTTATGGCGCAGAAGTTTCAGGCCCGATTCCTTTACCAACTGATATTCATAAATATACAGTTAATCGAGCTTCTTTTATTCACAAAAACAGCCGGGAGCAGTTTGAAATGCGAACCCATAAACGGCTGATTGATATTTTAAGCCCCAATCCGAAAGTGATTGACGCTTTAATGAATTTAAATTTGCCAGCCGGGGTTGATATTGAAATAAAAATGTAACAGGGGTTTGACCTTTGAGAACAGACCTCGCAACTCATTGCGGGGTCTACTCATTGCGGGGTCTGACTCCACTAGGCAAACCCTGCTAGGCACAGATAGCTCTTGACAGATTTTATAAATGGGTTATACTATTAGTTGAAAGGTCGAAAAGCACTATACAAAAATGTGTAATTGATTATCGGTTAATTTCCGAAAGAGATTTATGGTAGAGAAAAAGGCAAATGATCAGGATTTCCTTGAGTTTGTTGTCAAAGCCTTGGTTGACAATCCAGAAGATGTCAAAATTGATCGCAAAATTGATGAAATGGGAGTCTTGCTTTCTTTAAAAGTGAATCCTAAAGATATGGGCCAAATTATTGGCCGAGGCGGCTCCACTGCCAGAGCGATCAGAAACTTGGTTCGAATTATTGGTCTTAAAAGTCACGCCCGAGTGAACTTAAAGATTGAAGAACCAGCTGGAAGCAAAGAGACTCAGGGAAAAGAACAAGAGATTGAAGACTTAAAACTGTAGTCGATGAAAACGTAGTTTTCATCACGAAGGGCAGAGTAGACATAAAAAGAAAACAGTGCTATTATTTAGGGAATAGCGCTGTTTTTTTATTTACCACTATTCCCGAGGCCAGGGCAGCGGTGGCTGGGATAAAAGCAATGAGAAATCAGAAAATATTATTCAGGTCTATCCAGAAATATCATTGCGGGTTAAAAACATAAATGTCTTTTGATATTATTACGATTTTTCCAAATATATTTAAATCTTTTTTAAAGGAAAGCTTAATTGCCCGCGCTCAAAAAAAGCGCTTAATTAAAGTTAAAGTTCATAATTTACGGAAATGGGCGTCTAACAGGCATAAAACCGTAGACGATAGGCCTTTTGGTGGCGGTTTAGGAATGGTTTTAAAAGTTGAACCAATTTACAAAGCAGTAAATGCTTTGAAGCGAAAAGCGAAAAGCGAAAAGCGAAAAACTAAAATAATTTTATTTACTCCAAGAGGGAAAAAATTTAATCAGAAAATAGCTCATCAATTTTCCAAACTTGACCGATTGATTTTAATTTGCGGCAGATATGAAGGAGTGGACGAAAGAGTGGCAAAATATATTGCTGATATTGAATTGTCAATCGGGGATTATGATTTAATGGGCGGAGATTTGCCAGCGATGGTAGTGATGGAAACGGTCTGTCGGTTAATTCCCGGAGTTCTTGGTAAGCCGGAATTATTAAAAGAAAGAATTACCAGAGAAAAAGGATTTATTGAATACCCGCAATATACTCGGCCTGAAGTATTTGAAACTCCTGATGGTAGAAAATGGAAAACTCCGAAAGTTTTGATTTCCGGCCATCACAAAGAAATTGAAAAATGGCGAAAGAAACACGGAAAAGTTATTGAATAGAAAGCAAGTCTGTGTTAAAATAATTTAACTGGGTGTGTAGTCCCATAGGGGGTGGGAGCTCTCTGTAAAAGAGTTGTCCGCAAGGGCCCCGTCGGTTCGACTCCGACCACACCCACATGTGCCTGGGTAGCTCAGTCGGTTAGAGCGCGAACTTGGTAAGTTCGAGGCCGGCGGTTCAATTCCGCCCTCAGGCTCATATGCCTCGTAGAGAAATTTCGACTGCTGCGGGGCAGCAAAATAATATTATTAATTAGTCGAAATTCTTCTACGGGGTATGCCCGCAAAAAGAAAACCATTTGTAAAACTTCAGTGTTCAGAGTGCAAAAGAATAAATTATTTCAGCC
>CAYOVW010000013.1:0-7435 GCA_964407555.1 uncultured Candidatus Saccharibacteria bacterium | reverse complement strand
CTGTCGTTTTTCATTTTTAGTTTTTAGTTTTTAATTTGAAAACATGTTCAACAAATTTTTATCATATATTTCCGAAGACATTGCCATTGATTTGGGTACAGCTAATTCTTTGGTTTATGTTCGAAATAGGGGGATAGTGATTACTGAGCCTTCAGTAGTGGCGATAAACAAAAAAACCGGCCAAGTTTTAGCTATTGGCGATGAGGCGAAAAGAATGGTTGGCCGGACACCGGCTTATATTGTTGCTACTCGGCCTTTGGTTTCGGGCGTGGTTTCTGATTTTGAAGTAACTGAACAAATGCTTAGATATTTTATTGAGAAAGCGCAAAAAAGTAAATTTCCTTTAAGTCCCGGACCGCGAGTGATTATTGGAATTCCCTGGGGGGTGACTGAAGTGGAAAAAAGAGCGGTTGTTGACGCTGCTAAAAATGCCGGCGCCAGAGAAGTTTTTTTAGTTGAAGAGCCAATGGCGGCGGCTATTGGCGGCCGTTTGTCTGTTCAGGACCCCGGAGGGAATTTTATCGTTGATATTGGCGGAGGAACTGCCGAGATAGCAGTAATTTCTTTAGGGGGAATAGTATTGGCTAAAAGTCTAAGAGTGGCTGGCGACAAACTTAATGAAGATATAATTCAATTTGTTCAAAGCGAGTATAAATTATTAATTGGGGAGCGGACAGCCGAGAAAGCCAAAATTGAAATCGGGTCAGCGTATCCATCAAAAGAAAGAAAACAATTCCCGATAAGAGGCAGAAACCTGGTAACTGGTCTGCCCGAAGAGGTTTTAGTTTCTGATGAAGATATCAGGAGGGCTTTGGAGAAATCAGTAAAACAAATTGTGGCTGAAATTAAAACAGCAATTGAGGAGACTCCTCCGGAATTACTGGCTGATATAATGGCTTCAGGGATTCAATTGGTTGGGGGTGGTTCGCTTCTGGGTGGTCTGGATATTTTGCTTAAAAAAGAAACAAAAATCCCTGTTAGAATTATTGAAGACCCAATGACCGCCGTGGTTAGGGGAGCGGGAATGATTCTGGAAGACCTTGACCATTTAAAAGAGGTCTTGGTGGAAACAGAATATTTGGAACCTCCCAAGTAAAAATTAAAAGCAATTAAAGTTCATGATTACCAAAAAAGAAATCCAACACATTGCCAAGCTCGCCCGACTTGGCTTAACAGAAAAAGAAATTGAAAAGTTTCAAGGGGAGTTTTCAAGAATTCTGGATTATATTGAAAAATTAAAAGAAGTAGATACTACAAAAGTAGAATCTAGTAGATTTATTCTTAGGAGAGAAAATGTAGCAAGAAAAGATGAAGCGCAAGAAGGTATCAAGTCTGAAACAAGAAGAAAACTGTTAAAATTGGCGCCAGAGACCAAAGACGGCTATCTAAAAACCAAACCAATTCTTTACCCCATTAGAAATTAAATGAACCCCGTTAGAAACCCCAAAGACAAATATTTTAGTGATACAGAGCCCCTTAAGAAGCAATATAAAGTTTCTAACGGGGTGAATTTATCCAACCTTACTATTGCTCAAGCCCATTATGGATTAAAGAGAAAGGAATTTTCAGCCCTAGAACTTTGCCGGGCTTATTTGGATAAAATTAAAGAAAAAAACAAAGAGATTTTCGCTTTTTTGACCATTAATGAAAAATCAGCTTTAGCCCAAGCGAAAAAAGTTGACAATTTAATTTCAGCTGGCAAGGAAATTTCAATTTTAGCCGGTCTTCCTTGCGCAATAAAAGACAATATTTTAGTTGAGAATCTAAAATGTACAGCTGGTTCAAAAATTTTGGAGAATTATATCGCTCCTTATGATGCGACGGTTATAAAAAAACTTAAAAATCAACAAGCAATAATTTTGGGGAAAACCAATCTTGATGAATTTGCTATGGGCGCCTCAACTGAAAATTCAGCTTTCGGTCCAACAAAGAATCCTTATGATTTGAAACGGGTATCGGGCGGTTCTTCCGGAGGGTCAACAGCAGCAGTGGCTGCCGAGATGGCAGCTTGTGCCCTGGGCTCTGATACCGGTGGCTCTGTTCGTTTGCCAGCTTCTTTTTGCGGCGTAGTTGGGCTAAAGCCTACTTATGGAGCGGTTTCCCGTTATGGACTGATTGCTTTCGCTTCTTCGTTAGACCAAATTGGCCCAATAACAAAAACAGTGCAAGATGCAAAAATTGTATTTGAAGCCATAAGAGGGAAAGATTCGCTTGATTCAACCAGCGTAGAATTACCAAAAATACTAAATACCAGATACAAAATACAAGATACAAAAATCGGTGTTCCAAAAGAATACTTTATTAAAGGGATTGATCCGGAAGTAGAAAGAGTAATAAAAAGAGCAATTAAAAAATATGAAGAGATGGGAGCGAAAATAGAAGAAGTCAGCTTGCCCCACACAGAGTATGCTTTGCCCGCTTATTATATTATTAATCCCTCGGAAGCCAGCGCTAACTTGGCTCGTTACGACGGAATTAAATACGGATTATCAACGGACAATAATTCAACAATCCAACAATCCAATAATCTATTAGATGTTTATTTGTCTTCAAGGGGGAAAGGGTTTGGCGAAGAGGTTCGGCGGCGAATTATGCTCGGAACCTATGCTTTGTCAGCCGGTTATTATGAGGCCTATTATTTAAAAGCACAAAAAGTCAGAAACTTGGTCAGAAATGATTTTGAAAAAGTTTTTAAGCAAGTTGATATTATTATGGCTCCGGTTTCACCGATTTTACCATTTAAAATCGGAGAGAAAATTGAAGACCCACTTTCCATGTATTTGGTTGACGTTTATACTGTTTCAGTTAATTTAACAGGATTACCAGCGCTTTCTTTACCAATAGGTAAGGTTGGGAATTTGCCGGTTGGTTTGCAGATTATTGGTAAATGGTTTGAAGAAGATAAAATTTTTGAAGTCGGAGAGGCTTTCTCCGCTCGCGTATGAAAATTTTTAATATAGACATAATTGAAATAATTTCGCTTATTACTGCTCCGCCTTCGCCATTCGCTGAATATGTTCTAATTCTAAAAATTATTTTTATCTTGGTTACTTTATTATTTATAAGCGCTATCATTTTTTTTCTGGCTAAGAGTTCCTGGCTAAAGGTTGTTTTAATAGAAGATATGGTTGAGTTCTTAACTTATCGGCCGCTTGGAGTCAAAAAGAACGCAAAATCTTGGAAGAGAATTCAGTCCAGAATAGAAACCGGGAAGGAGTCTGAATATAAATTAGCTCTAATTGAAGCTGACAGCCTGTTAGGCGATGTTTTAGAAGAAAAAGGTTACATCGGCGAGACATTAGAAGAAAAATTAAAGCAATTAGATCAGATTACTCTTCCCAATATTGCGCAGATAAAAGAAGTTCATCAAATCCGGAATAACATTGTTCATAATCCTGACTATAGATTGAGTTTAGATGAAACCAGAAGAGCAATGTCAATTTACGAAAAAGCCTTGATTGATTTACAAGCGCTGTAAATTATGTTAAAATAACATCGCGGGGTGGAGAAGTAGTATCTTGCGAGGCCCATAACCTCGAGACGCCGGTGCAATTCCGGCCCCCGCAAATGTAAGTCGAATATAGTAGATTTTGCCGGTGTAGCTCAGTGGTTAGAGCGGACCTCTCATAAGGGTTAGGCATAGGTTCAATTCCTGTCACCGGCATAAATGTTCTTTTTGGTTTAACAAAAAGAAATTTTAATGTTCTTTTTGGTTCAACAAAAAAATTTTTTATGGACCCGTAGTGTAGCCAGGTTAACATGTCTCCTTGTCACGGAGAAGATCGTCGGTTCAAATCCGATCGGGTCCGCAGATAATTGAGTTAGGCCTTTGGGGTCTGACCCTAATCTTATGTATGAAATTTATTCTTGGTCAGAAAATACAAATGGTTCAAATTTTTGATGAAAAAGGGAATGTTGTTCCAGCGACTTTGATTGAGGCCGGGCCATGTTATATTACTCAAGTAAAAACTAAAGACAAAGACGGTTATCAAGCGGTTCAGGTCGGATTTAAAAAATTAAAAGACCGAAAAATTAAAAAGCCGATGAAAGGAAAACCCTTTCGTTTTTTGCGAGAGTTCAGGGTTGAAGAGAACAAAGAAGAAGAAAAGGTAAAAGGAGCGATAATTAACGTTTCAATTTTTCAAGAAGGGGATATTGTTAAAGTTTCCGGTATTTCTAAAGGAAAAGGATTTCAGGGCGCAATAAAAAGATGGGGTTTTGCCGGGAAAGACGCGACTCACGGCGTAAAAAAAGAACATCGGACCCTGGGTTCAGTGGGCAGTTCTTTTCCAGAAAGAGTGATTAAAGGCAAGAAAATGCCTGGCAGAATGGGCAGTGATAGAGTAACGATTAAAAATCTGAAAATCATCAAAATTGACAAAGAAAATAATATAATTGCAGTGAAAGGCGCGGTGCCGGGGAGAAGAGGAACTTTACTGGAGATTATAAAACTTGAAACTTGAATGCTTAGTGTTCTCAGCGGCTGACTCTCGCTTCGCTCGAGACCGTGCTCAGCCGCCTCCGAAAGCTACTTTGAGGACTTGTTGCCTCGCTTAACTATATGAAAACCGTGGTTTATAATCAACAAGGAGAGAAAATAGAAGAAATTTTGCTGCCAAAAGAGATTTTTGATGTGAAATTTAATTCTGATTTAGTTCATCAGGTAGTAGTTTCCCAGACAGCAAATCGGAGAAGAGTAATTGCTCACACAAAAGACAGGGGAGAGGTAAGAGGCGGCGGCAGAAAACCCTGGCGGCAAAAAGGAACTGGTAGAGCCAGGCACGGTTCAATTCGCTCTCCTATTTGGCGCGGCGGCGGAGTAACATTCGGGCCGACCAAGCAAAGAGTTTTCAAAAAAGAAATTCCTAAAAAAATGAGAAAAAAAGCCCTTTTTATGGTTCTATCAGCCAAGAAAAAAAATGAATCAGTAATTCTTTTAGATAAATTAGAATTAAAAAAAGCAAAAACAAAAGAAGCTGCTGAAATGATTAAGGTCTTAAGATCAAAAATAGAAACGTTTAAACAGGGGAGCATCTTAATTATTTTACCGGAAATGGATAAAAATATTATTTTGAGCTTTAGGAATATTCCAAAAATTAAAACAATTCAAGCAAAGGATTTAAATTGTTTAGATATTTTAACTTATAAATACTTGATAATATTAAAGGAAGCGATAAAAGTGATAAAAGATACATTCTGTTCAGGAACTGCAAGGCAACGAAGTTTCAAGCCATTAGCTGTTTAAACCCCAGCGAGATTTAACACTTGCTTAGCGGGGTCAGACCCCGCAATGAGTTGCTGGGTCTGACCCCAAGGCTTTGACCCCAGTTAAATTATTTTTATGAAGATTTTTGATATTTTTAAAAAAAAGGAAAAACCGGCAAAAGCTAAGCCTGGTATTAAGGAATTAAAGAAAGACGACAAAGTAAAGCTGAAACCAAGCGCTAAGAAAGCAAAAATTTTTGGTTTGGCTTATCAGGTTTTGAAAAATCCGCATGTTACTGAAAAGGCGTCTGATTTGATTGGAAAAAATCAGTATGTTTTTAAAATTTTCAGCCAAACGAATAAGACAGAAGTGAAAAAAGCAATAGAAGATGTTTTTAAGGTTAATGTTTTGGATGTTAAAATTATTAACACTCCTAAAAAGAAAAGAAGATTAGGAAAGATAAAAGGTTTCAGGAAAGGATATAAAAAGGCAATCATTAGAATAAGAAAAGACCAAAAGATTGAGGTCTTGTCTAAGTAAATATGTTAAAAAAACAAGCGATAAAAAGAGATTTTAAAATTTTGAGCAAGAAAAAGCCGGAAAAAAGATTGCTGTTGACTTTGAAAAGAAAGGCCGGTCGGGGCGCTGGCGGCAGGATTACTGTTTGGCATAAAGGAGGAGGCGTTAAGAAGCGCTATCGAATTATTGATTTTAGCCAAGAGAAAATAGATATAGTGGCCAAGGTAATCGCCTTTGAATATGATCCTTATAGAACCGCTTTTATTATGCTTTTGGAGTATGAAGACGGAGAAAAAAGATATCAAATTGCTCCCTGCGGTTTGAAAATTGGAGATAAAATAATCTGCGCTGAGAAAGCGGAAATTAAACCGGGTAATAGAATGAAAATAGCAAATATTCCCGCTGGAACCATGATTTATAATATTGAGCTTGAACCGGGTAGGGGAGGAAAAATGGTCAGAGGCGCTGGTACCAGCGCAACCATCTTAGATAAAGAAGGAAAATATGTTAATATAATAATGCCGTCTAAAGAAAAGAGAAGAATTTTAGGAGAAAACTTTGCTTCAATAGGACGGGTTTCTTTTCCAGAGCATAAGTTTATTAATTTAGGAAAGGCAGGGGTAAAAAGGAGTAAAGGAATAAGGCCCACTGTCAGAGGCACGGCAATGGTGCCGGCCGATCATCCTCATGGCGGAGGAGAAGGAAGGTCTGGCGCTGGAATGAAACATCCTAAGACTCCTTGGGGCAAGCCGGCGCTGGGGGTTAAAACCAGAAGAAGGAAAAAGACGGACAAGTACATCATTCAGAGAAGACAAAAAAAGAAGAAAAAATAAATATGCCTAGAAGTTTAAAGAAGGGTCCGTATGTTGACCAAAAATTATTAAAAAAGATTAAAAAATTGAAGCCGGACCAGGGAATTGTTATTAAAACCTGGTCTCGGGCAAGCACTATTATTCCAGAAATGGTTGGCTTTGTTTTCGGCGTTCATAACGGTAAAGAATTTATATCAGTGAGAGTAACTGAAGATATGGTTGGCCATAAACTTGGTGAATTTTCGCCAACAACTAAATTCAGCAGGCATGGCGGAAAAATGCAGAGAGAAATAGAGAAAAAAGAGAAAAACTAAGCCCCGAATTATTATGCCTATTACAGCAAAATTACGATATTTAAGAATTGCTCCCAGAAAAGTAAGAATGGTTGCGGATTTAATTAAGGGGAAAACAGTCAGTCAGGCTCAAACTATTTTAACTTTTACCCTTAAAAGAGCAGCCGAACCCTTTGTTAAACTTTTGAAGTCTGCTTTAGCTAACGCTAAAAATAATTTTCAGATAGAACAAGATAACCTTTATATTTCTAAAATTTTAATTGACGAAGGGCCAAAACATAAAAGATGGCGGGCTCGGGCAAGGGGTCGGGCTGCTGAAATTCAGAAAAAGACCTCTCATATAAGTTTAGTTCTGGACGCAATAAGAGGAAAAAAGCTAAGAAAAACAAAGAAAGCGGCGAAAATTAAAAAAGCAAAAGAAATAGAGAAAAAACAAAGAGCATTTGAGGAGAAGAAGCCTAGATTAAGAGCGGAAAGAGAAATGCTTAAACCAAAAACTGAAAGAGCAGTAAGAAGGGTCTTTAGAAGAAAAGCGTTTTAATTTATGACTCATAAGGTTCACCCTAAAATATATAGATTACAAAAATTGACTGATTGGGCTTCCC
>CAYOVW010000012.1:0-7779 GCA_964407555.1 uncultured Candidatus Saccharibacteria bacterium | reverse complement strand
GGCGCAGAGAAAATTTTTTCGCAAAACATTTCAAAAAAACAAAAGCTGGAAAAAAATAGCCGGGGTTTTTAAATTCTTAATTTTGGGCATGCTTTTTTTTCTATTGGGAGGATCGCTTCTTTTCGCTTATTATGCCAAAGACCTTCCTAGGCCAGAAAGATTTGGTCAAAGAAAACTAATCCAGCCAACCAGAATTTACGACCGAACCGGCAATGTTCTTTTATATGAACTTTTTGCTGAACACCGAAGAATCCCTGTTCCGTTGGAAAAAGTTCCTGAACACTTAAAACAAGCGGTGGTCGCCACTGAAGACGCTAATTTTTGGCGTCACCCGGGAATTGACATCAGGGCAATTGCCAGAGCATTTTGGGTTAATTTAAGGGCTGGTCGAGTAGTCCAGGGAGCGTCTACTATTACCCAACAGCTTATTAGGTCAACTTTTTTAACCCTGGAAAGAACCCCGGAAAGAAAAATAAGAGAAATTATTCTCTCTTTAGAATTAGAAAGAAGATATTCAAAAGAGCAGATTTTAGAATGGTATTTAAACCAAGTGCCGTTTGGCCCTAATCTTTATGGAGTTGAGGCTGCTTCCAGATCGCTTTTTAATAAGCCGGTTTCTGAAATATCTGTTCCAGAAGCCGCGGTCTTAGCCGCTTTAATCAGAGCGCCAAGCCGGCTTTCTCCTTTTGGTCCTAACTTAGACCAGTTATTAGCCAGAAAAGACCATGTTCTTAGGAGAATGAGTGAAGTTGGCTATCTCTCTCCGGAACAAGCGGAAAAATACAAACAAGAAAAAATAGAATTTGCCAGACCTGTTTTCCCAATAAAAGCGCCTCATTTTGTAATGGAAGTAAAACAAGAATTGATTTCAAAATACAACGAAGATTATTTAAGAACAGCCGGGTTTAAAATTTATACTACACTTGATTGGGACCTCCAACAAGCAGCCCAGGAAGCAATTAAAAAAGGAGTTGAGAGAAACAAACGTTTTCGCGCTTTTAACGCTGGTTTAGCGGCAATTGACCCTCATACTGGCCAGATTTTAGCTATGGTCGGTTCAAAAAACTGGTTTGGCGCCCCCTATCCTAAAGAATGTCTACCAGGAAGAAATTGCTTGTTTGAACCGTATCCTAATGTCACTCTTCTTCCCCGCCAGCCAGGGTCAGCTTTCAAGCCTTTTATCTATGCCGCTGTTTTTAAACAAGAGGAGTATAACGACCAGACAATTGTTCTTGATGAAGAAACTAATTTTGGGGTTTGGGGAGGTCAAGAGTTTATCCCGCGTAATTTTGACGGCCGATTTCGGGGCGAGATAAGCTTGCGGGAAGCATTGGCTCAATCTCTTAACATTCCTTCGGTCAAAGCTTTTATTGATTTGGCTGGAAAAGAAAACGCTATTAGACTTACCCGAAATTTGGGAATTACCACTCCCTTGCCCGCTGTGCCTTCTCTGGTTCTGGGCGGCGGAGAAGTAAAGCTCTTGGAAATGGTTTCTGCTTATGGGGTTTTTGCTGCAGAAGGGCTAAAAGTCGAACCGTTTAAGATATTAAAAATCAAAGACGCTCGTGGCCGGATTGTTGAAGAAACAAAAAGAACCCCCAGAAGGGTTTTAGAAATTGAGACTGCCCGCTTGATTAATGACGTTTTGGCTGACAACGAAGCTCGAGCACCAATAATGGGATCTAGGTCTCCTTTGTATTTTGGAAACCTCCCGATCTCAGCAAAAACCGGAACGACTGATGATTTTCGGGACGCCTGGACAGTTGGCTACTCGCCTTCTTTGGCTGTTGGGGTCTGGGTCGGGAATAATGATAATTCTCCTATGAGAAGGGGGTTGGGATTAACATTAGCCGCGCCAATTTTCCGCGATTTTATGAATTCTTTTTTAGAAAGAACAGAAGAAAAGATAGAATAAAAACTTAACTTTTAATCGGCATCGCCAGATAAAGATAACTGTCATCTCCTTTTGCCCTTAAAATCCCTGGCTTTTCCGGCCCGCTAAGCTCTAAAATCGCTTCGCCTTCTTTTTCTAAAGGAGGCGCGGCAAGAATTAAAAGCCCATCAAGCAGAAAACGATAATTAAAAGAAATTTCTTTAAAAGAACCCTCAATTTTAGCCGGCAAAAAACCATAATGCTGTCCTGTTTCAGAAGACTGGCTAAAAATTTCCAAGCGGTTTCTGGAAGAATCAATTTTTATTTTAACCTCATTGTTTCTCCCGCTAAAAAGCGAGGCTAATTTTATTTGGTTAATCAATTCTTTTTTCTGAAAAAATAGCCGAACGCTGTATTTTTTAGGGATAATTTCCTGATAGCTCGGGTAGTCGCCCTCAATCAAGCGGGAGACAATCTGCGTTTGGGGGAAAGCTGCTTGAACAGAAGGACCCTCAAATAAAAGTTGGTTTGGAGAAAAAACAATAGTTAAATCCTCTTGTTTTTCCCCAAAAATATTAATAATCTCTTTGGCCGCCCGCTGGGGCAAAATAAAAGAATAGTCTTTTGAAAGATTTGTCGCTCCAGGCCCCAGATAAATCTTTTTTTCTCCCAATCTAAAACTGTCTGTCGCCACCATTGTTATCAAGTTTTTTTGAAACAGAAAATAAATGCCAGAAATTTCCGGCCTGGTAGCGGAATAGCTGGCGATATTATTCACCATCGCCAGTCCTTGGCAAAAAACATTACCTTGAATTGAAATTTTTTCTTCAACAGAAACCATTGGAAGGAGGGGAAATTCTTCAGGGTCAAAACCCTTAATCAAAGTTTGATAATTGCCGCAAACAACTTTTAAGCTTGTTTGTTTTGTTTCTAAAATTATTGGTTTGTCAGGTAAAAAATTGATAAAATTTGATAAAACCCGGGCGGGAATCGCAATTTTCCCCAATTCTTCAGTTTTCGCCAAGGACCGCCATTTTATTCCGATCTCTAAATCAGTCGCAATCAAATTCAAAAAGTTTTTTTCCGCGGTTATCAAAATGTTATTTAAAATTGGCAAGCCCGAAGACCTAGAAATAGCTCTTTCAACAATACTAATTCCGGTTTTTAGTTTTTCTTTTAAGATGGTTATTTTCATAAGCTACAACTATAATAAATTAATAATTTAAATAATATTTGTTGTTGTTGTTGGGGATTGAGTTTTATTTTCTCTCAAAATAGGGCGCTTTAAGGCTTTAAGCAAGAGTTGAAATTTTGGGGAAAAGTTCAGCGCGCCTGGTTATCCCCATCTTATCCGCTGGTAATACGTTGTCTTATCAGATTAATTTCATTGATAAGGTTTTCATTGTTTTCTTCGCAGATCTCTTTACGAATTTTCTCACAAGAGTAGAGAATGGTTGTGTGGTCTTTGTTGCCAAATTTTCTGCCGATAAAAGGATAAGAGCTTTTTAGTTTTTCCCTTAATAAAAACATTGCTATTTGGCGGGGCTTAACGATTTCTTTCTTTCTTGACGCGGACAAAATGTCTTTTTCTTTCAGGTCATAAAACTCAGCTACTGTTTGGATTATTTTTTTTGAATTAATTGCTCGGCTAGGAGAAAAGAGTAGGGATTTAAGTAAAGATTTTGTTGTTTCTAAGCTGGGGGTTTGTTTATTTGTTTTGTAATAAGCGACTAATTTATTTAAAGCGCCCTCAAGTTCCCTGATGTTTCTCTGGACATTCACGGCAACATAATCCATTATTTCGTCCGGGAAACTGACTTTTTTTTCTTGGCTTTTGTTTTTTAGAATAGCGATTCTGGTTTCATAATCAGGATAACTAATATCGCCGACCATTCCTCCTTCAAAGCGAGAACGAAGCCTTTCGGCCATGGAAGGAATAGCTTTTGGCGGACAGTCCGAAGAAAAGATAATCTGTTTATTTTTCTCATACAGGGCGTTAAAAGTGTGGAAAAGCTCTTCCTGTGTTTTTTCTTTGCCTGCTAAAAAATGAACATCGTCCAAGATTAAAACATCAATCGTTCGGTATTTCATCTTAAGCTTTTCAATGTTGTGGTTTTTTATGGAGGAAATAACCTCGGCCGTAAAATTTTCCGCCGGGACATATTTTACTTTTTTCTTGGGAAAGTTTTTTAC
Source organism: uncultured Candidatus Saccharibacteria bacterium (assembly GCA_964407555.1). Taxonomy (GTDB): domain Bacteria; phylum Patescibacteriota; class Minisyncoccia; order Minisyncoccales; family RBG-13-42-11; genus JAHXGL01. Next base: position 3,713 of record CAYOVW010000012.1, on the reverse strand, counting down.
AATCGCGTTCCCGATCGCTTGCAAAAGATGGGTTTTCCCCAATCCAACTTCGCCGTAGATAAAAAGAGGATTGTAAACAACGCCCGGGGCTTTTGATACGGCCCAAGCCGCGGCCTGCGCCAATTCGTTAAAAGGTCCGACGATAAAGTTTTCAAAGACATATTTCTGATTAAGATTAGTTTCTTTGTCAGTGGCAAATTGTTCAAACTCAAGTTGTCCCTCAAGATGTTCGATATGAGAAAGAGAGGAGGGGGAGCTCTTAAAAATTTTTAATTCGGCTTTTTCTACAATATATCTAATTTTTTTAACTTCTTTGTCTAAGCCGCGCAAAATTTTTAAAATAGTTTTTCCGTATTTGTTTTCCAGCCATTCCTTGGCAAAAGAGTTAGGGGTGGAAATAACAACCTCGCCCTTTTCGCAAGAGATAATTTTAGTATCTTTAAACCAGGTGGCAAAATTAGCCGGAGAAGTATTTAATTGGACCTGGGCAAGAACCGCTTGCCAAAGTTCTTCTTTAATCATGTTGTAAGTAGTATAACATATGTCAAGTAAAAACAAAATTATAGGAGAAACAAGTTTTTTGTTAATAAAAAGTGGGAAACTTGTGGAGAAGGGGCTCGGCAAATTCAATGGTTGACTTAAAATTATTTATCGGTTATGATGAAAAACATGAGCATTACTTGGAAACCAAAAAAGAAAAAAAGAAAAAGAACCCATGGTTTTTTGAAAAGGAAAAGGACAAAATCCGGCCAGAATATTTTGAAAAGGCGGCGGCGAAAAAAAAGACAAGTGTTAACGGTTTAATGTTATGGCTTCCACGTTTCAATGTTGCCGAAAGAAAATAGAATAAAAAAAGAAAAAGAAATTGAAAAGGTTTTCAAACAAAGCAAGAGGTTCTGCCAAGGATTTTTAGTTTTGAAAATAGCAGAAAACGCTTTGGGCGTTCCTCGCTTCGGATTTATTGTTTCTAAAAAAGTTTCAAAAAAAAGCAGTCTCAGGAATAAAATTAAAAGGAGATTACGGGGATTGGTTAGGGCAAGATTGAAGAAGATAACCAGAAACACGGACAATTTGTTAATAGCCGCGCCCGGCTTGGAGACAAAAGACTTTCAAGAAATGAAAAAAACAGTAGATAAATTATTCAAAAAAGCAAAGATTGTGGAATAGGGTAAAGATTTTTGGGAAAAATCTTTTTTACAATTATTTCTATGAAACAGAAACTCAGTTAATGTTTAAAAACATAATTCTAAAACTTATTAAATTTTATCAAATATTTATTTCCCCAAACATGGGTTTTAATTGTCGGTTTTACCCAAAATGTTCTGAATACAATTATCAGGTAATTAAAAAACACGGGATAATCAAAGGGGGCTGGAAAGGAATTAAAAGAATATTAAAATGCCTTCCTTGGCATCCCGGCGGAATAGATTTGCCCGATTAAATTTGCAAAGCAACTATTTAACAAGGTAAACGCTTAAAATTATGGATTGGCTTATTAATGTTTTTAATGTAGTATTATATCAGCCCCTATTTAACGCCCTAATTTTATTATATCAATATCTGCCTGGTCGGGATTTTGGGATGGCAGTGATTGTTTTGACTGTTATAATCCGAATTATGCTTTATCCTTTGATGGTAGAATCGGTTAAAGCCCAGAAATCCTTATCGGAAATTCAACCCAAGATAAGAGAAATTCAGGAAAAGTATAAAGAAAACAAAGAGAAACAGGCAAGGGAAATGATGGCGCTTTATCAAAGGGAAAAGATTAATCCTTTCGGGGGCTGTCTGCCTCTTCTTCTTCAGCTGCCAATTTTAATCGGTCTTTTTCAGGTTTTTAGAACAGGATTTGACCAGGAGCAAATGCTTTATCATCTTTATGATTTTGTTCCCTTCCCGGGCCAAGTTAACACTTTTTTTTGGGGAATAGTTGATTTGTCTGTTCCCAATACTTTTTTAGCGCTTTTAGCCGGAATAACTCAATTTTTTCAAGCAAAAATGCTTATGCCCAAGAAAAAAAAGGAGGACAAGAAGAAAGAAAAAACAGCTTCGTTTGCAGAGACAATGCAAAAACAAATGCTTTACTTTCTCCCGGTTTTTACGGTTTTCATTTTATTGGGACTGCCTTCGGCGATTGGCCTTTATTGGACAATTACTTCTTTGTTTGCCATTGGCCAGCAACGTTTAGTGCTTGGCACCGCCCAAAAGACAAAGTCTTTTGGAAGTGACAAAGAAAAACCCGAACAAGAGCTAGTCAACCCTTAATATGCTTAATCAAGACAAATTAAAAAAAATAAAAAAAATTATTGAACAGTTTTTTAAAAAAACCGGATTTGAAGTTAAAATTGAATCTTTGTCAGAACAGAACCGGGTAATTTTTATTAAAACAACGAGCGAAGAGCCTAAAATTTTAATTGGCGAAAGGGGTCAGGTTTTGCTTGGAACTCAGCATCTTTTAAGGGCGATATTAAGGAAAAAAATTATCAACAAAGGCGAACTAACAGAAAATTCTTTCTTTGTTGACCTTGATATTAATGATTATAAAAAGAAAAAAATTGAGTATCTAAAAGAGCTGGCCGAAAATACGGCCGAGCAGGTAATTTTATCCCAGAAAACAAAAACTCTTTTTCCAATGTCAGCTTACGAGAGAAGGATTATTCATTTGGAACTGGCTGAAAGGCCAGAGGTGTTTACTGAGAGCACTGGAAAGGATTTTGAAAGAAGAGTGGTTGTCAAACCCAGAATCAATTTTGAGTAGAGCTATTTTATTCAACTTCCTTTCCAGTAATTATTTTGTGCTCAGACGGAGAAGCAACAGTTTTAATTGCGACATGCTTTTGCCCGGCAAAGAAAAGCCCTTCTCCGATTCCGGCCTCCAGCAGGAGGTTTTTTTCTCTTTCAGTCAAGTTGAAAGTCTCTTTAACCACTTCAATCGTGGCTGGCGATTGCTTCATTAAAAACTGCAGAGAAGAGTTAGTGATAATCGGCTGTCCGTAAGCTGACCGCATAAAATCTCCAATGTCTTGGGTAATAGTGGTTACTCCCAGCCCATATTTCCTTCCTCTTTTGCAAAGGCCAAAAAGAAAAGAAGCGCTGTCTTCGGTTCTCATTAGCCACCAAGCTTCGTCAACCACCAGGATTCTTTTTTTAAATTCTGATTTAACTTTATTCCAAATATATCTCATAATAACAAACATTGCCATTGGCCGGAGTTCGTCTTCCATATCCCTTATGCCGAAAACAACAAGCTGTTTGTCAGTTGAGATGTTGGTTGTTTTATTGAAAAAGTCAGCGTAAGTTCCCTTGGTGAATTTTCTTAATCTTCTGACTAAAGCGTCTGTTCCTTCCATTCCTTGCAAAACCGTTTCCAAGTCTGACATCAAAGGAACATTCTTTTCCCAGAGATCAGGATCGGTTTCAGGAGTGATATCTTTAGCGGCATAAGTTTCAGTTAAAGCCCTGTCCATAATCGCGTCTTCCTCCGGGGTAAGGCCGCCAAGCATAATTCTTAACAGCCCGACCAGATTAATAATGTTGGAGCGAAGAACGTCTTCAGCTAATTCGTCTTGTTTCGGCAAAGGCAGGTCAAACGGGTTAACATGGTGAGGCGAAGCCAAAGAGATGTTAAAGAAAGAACCATCAACTGCTTCTGCTAATGCTTTGTATTCATTTTCTGGGTCAAGAATAATTACCTCTGTGCCAACCATAAGAGAACG
>CAYOVW010000011.1:0-7885 GCA_964407555.1 uncultured Candidatus Saccharibacteria bacterium | reverse complement strand
TTCTTCATTCCCAGTACCTCCATTTACAGTGGCTAAAGCCAAAGGGATTAGCTGTCTCTGGGGAAAAATCAAAAAAGCAAAGAATAAAAATAAGAAAAAAATAAACCCCGTTAGAAAGGGAGGGGCTTTAGACTCCACCCTTTCTAAAAATAAGGATGTAGTCCTATATTCATCTTCTTCCCGAGGGATGGGGCCTTTTAACGGGGTAAATAGAGTTTTCAAAAAAGAACTGCCTGGCATTGTTTTAATTTTACTTTAATAAAAATTTTATGTCAACGTTGCACGCCTTTGGCGCTTGTGCCTGTGGAAAAAAGCACTTGACAGATAAGTAAAGGGTGTTATTATTAAAAAACTAGATTTATGGAATATCTGATAGGAAAGGTCCGAATCTTGAAGGCTAAAATAAACAAGTTCGGACCTCAAAAAATTTTTAGGACAGAGAAGAGAATCGAAGAAAAGAAAGGGGAAAGAATAATATTTATTGGTTTGGTAATGGCAATTATTTTTGCCGTTTTTATTTTTGCTCAAATTAATAATTTTATTTTTCCTTTTTATGCGGCAAGATATGAAATTTCTTTGAATGAGCAAGCAATAGAAGATTTGTTTGTTTCTCCTGTTGGCAGTTTTCAAACAGAGTCTCCAGAAATTCTTTTAGTTCAAGAAAACAGTTTAATTGGTTCTTCTCCTCCTGGCGTAATCACTCCTCAAATTTTAGGACTTTTAACAGGGAAAGGCCAGGGACCTAGAACCAGGCAGGGAATTAAGGAATATATTGTTGAGCCGGGCGATAGTTTGAGCGCCATTGCGGCCAAATTTGAGATATCTCTTAATACCTTGCTTTGGGCAAATAATTTGAATAGAAAATCAACCATTAAATCAGGCCAAAAATTACTTATTCTGCCGGTTTCCGGTATTCTTCATCATGTCAGGGCTGGTGATACTTTGAGTGGAATTGCCGAAAAATATCAGGCTGATATGAATAAGATAGCTGCTTTTAATCAGCTGGCTGACAAGCAGGATATTTTTATTGGTGATATTTTAATTATTCCTGACGGGAAAATGCCAAGAAAAAAAATAGCTGATAGGCGGGGTCAGATTCCTTTGGCTTCGACTTTTTTTATTAGGCCGACGACTGGCCGCATAAGCCAGGGGCTTCATTATTACAATGCTATAGATTTTGCCAATCAATGCGGCACCCCGATTTGGGCAGCGGCTCAAGGCAAGGTTCAGCGGGTTGGCTATAACCGTTGGTTGGGGAAATATGTTCAAATTTTACATCCAAACAAAGTAGTTACTGTTTATGGCCATTTTTCAAAGATTTTAGTTAGTCCAGGAGATCAAGTTTCTCAAGGGACTATTATTGGTCGAATGGGCCATACTGGTCGAACTATTCCAGCTGGCCCGGCTGGCTGTCATCTTCATTTTGAGGTAAGAGGAGCCAGGAATCCTTTTGCTCAATAATTTTTAACAAATTGATTAACCTTAAAATAAAAACCGCAAAAGCGGTTTTTTGTTTTATACTCCTTGTTTTACTCGATACATTAAGGCCTCGCTTACATGATGGTATTGAATATTTTCTGAATTTTCCAGGTCGGCAATGGTCCGAGCCGTTTTCAAAACTCGATGATAGCCACGAGCGGAAAGTTTTCCTGAATTAACATAAGACCTAATAAGCCCTTTGGTTTTTAAGTCAATTCGGCAATATTCTTTAATTTTAGAAATTGGGATTTCAGAATTTATTAAGGATAAAAAGCCTTTTTCTCTTGAAAATCTTTGTTTTTGTTTTTGGCGCGCTTTTTCCACTTTTTGCCTTGTTCTAAAAGTAAGATTTTCCGCGTCAGGAGCAATTAGTTTTTCATATTTTAAAGGAGGCACTTCAATAAAAAGGTCAATTCTGTCCATTAACGGACCGGAAAGTTTCCTTCTGTATTTGGCAACTTGAGCGGGCTGGCAAGAGCAGTTTTTTTCAGGGTCGTTTAAGTATCCGCAAGGGCAGGGGTTGGTGGCGGCCACTAAAGTAAAACGAGCTGGCAGAGACAAAGAATGTTTGGCTCGGAGAATGGTGATTTTCCCCTCTTCCATGGGTTGGCGTAAAGATTCTAAGGCGTCGCGGTGAAATTCAGGAAATTCGTCCAGAAATAAAACTCCTTGGTGCGCCAAAGTTATTTCTCCTGGTCTTGGCGGATTTCCACTGCCAATAAGAGCGGCTTCTGATGATGCATGGTGAGGAGAGCGGAATGGCCTAAAATTAATCAAAGGCTGGTCTTGGGGTAGAAGTCCGGCTAAACTGTAGATTTTACTTACTTCCAGGGCTTCTTCAAAAGAAAGGCTGGGCAGAATAGAAGTAATCGCTTTAGCTAAAAGAGTTTTTCCTGTTCCTGGCGGGCCTTGCATTAAAAGATTATGGCCGCCGCTAGCCGCGATTTCCAAAGCTCTTTTAGCGTATTCCTGCCCTTTAATCCAGTCAAGCTCAATTGAATAAGTTGGATTTTTGATAAGCTCTTTAATATCAATTTTCAAAGGAGAAATTTTTGTTTTTCCTTCTAAATGTTCAATAATTTGTTTTAGAGATTCCGCCCCGATTATTTTTAAGCCCTGGATTAGTCCGGCTTCCAAAGCGTTTGCTTTTGGCAGAATTATTTCAGAATAACCCTTATCCTTAGCCATTAAAGCAATTGAAAGAGCCCCTTTTATTTTTTTAAGGCTTCCGTCCAGAGACAATTCTCCGATAAAAATTTTGTTTTCAGGAATGAATTGAATTTGTTTTGAAGCGGATAAATAACCTAGGGCAATCGGCAGGTCATACAAAGAACCTTGTTTTTTTATGTCAGCTGGAGCCAAATTTGCCAAAATTCGCTGAGTTTGCTGGTGAGGGGATTTAAACCCGGTATTTTTTATTGCCGCGCTGATTCTTTCTTTTGATTCTTCCACTGCTTTGTCAGCCAGGCCAACAATATTAAAACAACGGAGGCCAGAACAGACATCCGTTTCTATTTCTATAATTTGAGCGTCTAAACCCAGGACCGCTGCCGAGAAAATTTTGGAAAGCATATTTTTAGATGCATTTCAAGCAAGTCTTTGCTTCAGGGCAAACTTTTAGTCTCTCTCTGTTAATTTCTTTTTTGCATTTTTCGCAGATTCCATATTTCCCTTTTTTAATTTTTTCTAAAGCCAAATTAACATTTTGAAGCTTAAGTTCTAGGGCATGTTCAACTGTTAAAAGATTGCCGTATTCTTCAACTTCTTCAACCGCTTCTTCCAGGTTACTGCCAACAATTTTTGGAAAACGGGTGTCCCAATCATCTTTTAAACAAGGGTCTTTTTTGGCAAACCTTTGAAGCTGTTTTTTGAGGGAATCTCTTTCCTCCTTTAATTTTCTTGTTAATTCTTGTAAGAATTTTTTATCCATATTAAGAAAAGGATTCATTCTCTTCGCCCAGTCTTATTTTAGAATTGATTGTTTCCAGCCTTTCAATTAATTTATTTTCGTTTCTTAATATTTTCTGATAAGCTTTTTCCACTTCCTCTAATTGAAGCTCCAATTCCGCTTTTTCTTTTTCTAAAACCCATTTCTTTTTTTCAATAGCTTCCCGGTCTTTTTCCACCTGCCACCGGTCTTTTTCCACTTTTCTCTTTTCAGTTTGAGTTTTAGCTGATTTCTCTCTTTTTTCTATTGCTTCTAAAATTTCTTCGGTTTCAATTTCAGCTTCTGAGAGCGTTGTTAATTCTTTTTCAGCTTGTTCTATCTTTAACTGGAAACTCTCTTTTCCGTTTTCAAGGGGCTCTTTCTTCTTTTTTGTTTCAGAGAGCTGTTTTTCTATTTCTATCTTTTCTTTTTTTAAGGCGATTACTTCTTCTTTCTGAAAGATTTTTTCTATCTCTTTCTTAAAATCATCTTCTATTTTTAGAATCGCCTGGAACTCTAATTCAATTGCCTTTATTTCTTCTTTGGTTTTTTCTATTTCGTCTTCTATCTCCCATTTTTCAGCTTCTGTTTTTCTTCTAAGTTCAGCAATTTTCCATCTTTCTTTTTCAATGCCCTCTTTCTCTTTAGCGGTCGCCTTTTTTTCTTTTTCTTCAATTTGCTCTTTTTTTTCCTCAACAGACCTTTCTTTTATCAATATCGGTTTTAGCTGATTTTTTAATTTTTCTAATTTTTCTAAAAGTTGCGCCTTTTTTTCTTCTAAGGGTTGTTTTTTTAGGGACAAATCCTCAATCTTTTTTTTAATTTGGTTCCGTTTCTCTTTTAACCTTTCTTTTTCTTGTTTTTCCTCCAGGGCTTGCCTTTTTTCTTTTTCTGCTTTTATTCTCTCCTCTTCAATCTCCTTTGCTTTTATTTCTTCGGCTATTCTTTTGGCTTCAGCTGCTTTGTCTACTTTTTTTTCTTTTTCCTCTTCCTCTTTAACTTTTTCTTCAGCTTTCTCTTCAACTATTTCTTCAGCTTCAACCTTTTCTTCGGCTTCTTCTTTAACTTTTTCTTCAACTTCAATTTTCTCTTCGCCTGCTTCTTTGGTTTGTTCTTCCAGCATTTCTTTTTCTGCTACTTGTTCAGTAATTTTAATCTCTTGTTCCTCTAAAACTTCTTGCTCTTTTAGAGTTTCTTCCTTTGCTGCTGGAGGAATTGGAACTTCTTCTTTAGTTTCTTGTTTAAAATCCCGAATCGTCCCGATTTGGACATCGGCTTTAATTCCGGCAATTTTCTCCCTTTCTTCCATTGCTTCGGCTTCTCTTAGTCGGGCAATATCTTTTGCCATTGTTCGAATTTCCAGGTCATCTATATTAAGCTTTTTGTTTTCTCGCTCAGAAGTTTTGGACATGCTGTTTTTTTGTTTGTTTTATTGACAGGTTTATTCTTCCCTGCTCGTCAATAGAAATCACTTTAACAGAAACAATGTCGCCGATCTTAACTATATCCTGAACTTTATTAACCCGGTAGGGGGCAAGTTCAGAAATATGGACTAATCCTTCCTGTCCGGGCAAGACCTCAACAAAAGCGCCAAAGTCCAGAATTCTTTTTACCTCTCCTTGGAAAAGCTCTCCAACCTTTACTTCTCTGATAATGTTTTTTATCCAATCAATCGCTTTTTTAGCTGATTCTTCTTTTTCCGCGGTCACAAAAACTTTGCCTGTGTCTTCAATGTCAATTGAGACCTCGCATTCTTTGATTATTCCATTAATAATTTTTCCGCCCGGGCCGATTACTTCCCTGATTTTTTCCGGGTTAATTTGCAGAGAATAAACCCTTGGCGCGAAAGGCGAAAGTTTTGGCCTTGGTTTTTCCAAACAGGCTTTCATTTTGCTTAAAATCTCAAGACGGGCTTTTCTTCCCTGCTCCAAAACATTTTTTAAAATCTCTTGGGTAATTCCTTCAATCTTAACATCCATTTGTCCAGCGGTTATTCCTTTTTCCGTGCCGGCTATTTTAAAATCCATATCTCCGTAATGGTCTTCTGGCCCCTGGATGTCGGTTAAGATTTTATAATTGCCGCTGTTATCCTGCATTAACCCTAAAGCAATGCCAGCAGCCGGCGCTTTTATCGGCACACCAGCGTCCATTAAAGCTAAACAAGAACTGGAAATCGCGGCCATAGAAGTAGAGCCGTTGGAAGAAAGAATTTCCGTTACTATTCTGATAGTGTATGGAAATTCCTCAGAGCCGGGGATTAAGGGGAGCAGCGCTTTTTCGGCCAGCATGCCGTGGCCGATTTCTCTTCTGCCAGGACCTCTCATTGGTTTTATTTCTCCAGTTGAATAAGGCGGAAAGTTGTAGTGGTGCATAAACCGTTTTTTGCCGACAATTTCCATTCCTTCTAAAAGCCGGATATCGCTGGGCGAGCCCAAGGTTAAAATAGAAAGAGCTTTAGTTTGGCCGCGGCTAAAAAAGCCGGAGCCGTGGGTTCTGGGCAAAAGCCCGACTTCGGTTTGAATTTCTCTGATTTCGTCAAACTTTCTAGCGTCAGGCCTTTTTTCTTTGCCAACTGGCGGATTGATTATATTTTTATGAATCAATTCTTTAATTTCCTTTTCCAGAAAATCTTTAGCGTAGCTGGTTTTTCCCATCTTCGGGTATTTTCCTTCAATAAAATAAATCAAGTCCTGTTTAATGTCATTGAGATTTTGTTTTCTTTCAATTTTGTCTGTCCTAAAAAGAGCTTGTTCTAATTTATCTTTGAGAAATTCCTTAATTTCTTTTTCCAATTCCGGGTCAGGGGCTGCTGGCTGTTCAATCCTGATTTTTTGTTTGCCGATTTTTTCCCTGATTTTTTCTTGAAAATCAATCAATCTTTTTAGTTCTGGTTTAGCAAATTCAATTGCTTTTAGAATCTCTTGTTCAGGGATTTCTTCGGCTTCTAATTCAATCATATTGATTAATGTCTGAATCGGGGCGATTCGGGATTTTAATGTTTTTTCCTTTTTTGGCGAGGCAGATCTGGTGGCGGCCAGAGCTAAATCCAAATCGCTTTCTTCTCTCTGGCTATAAGTCGGGTTTAAAATAAGATTGGTTTCTTTCTTCCCGATTCTCAAACAAGCGATTGGTCCTGACCAGGGGATGTCAGAAATAGCCAGTGCTAAAGAAGCGGCGATTAAACTGATAATGTCTGGGTCGTTTTCTTTGTCCCAGGAAAGACAGGTAATAACTACCTGGATTTCTTTTTTTAGTCCTTTTGGAAACTTGGGCCTGATTGCTCGGTCAATAAAGCGAGCGGTTAAAATCGCTTCGTCTGAAGGCCGGCTTTCTCTTCTGATAAATCTGGAACCAAGGATTTTACCGGCCGCGTAAAACCTTTCTTCGTATTCTACTGTTAAAGGAAAAAAATCAAGGTCTTGTCTTTGCTGTTCAGTCATAACCGCGGTCGCTAAAACCAAGGTATCGCCGTATTGAACCAAAACACTGCCGTTTGCCTGTTCAGCCAAGCTTCGCGTTTCAACAATTAAATCTCGGCCGCCTAATTGTAATTTAAATTTCCGGCTTTCCATAATCTATCACTTTTTTAAACCAAGACTTTTAATGATGTTATTATACCTTTCTACATCCTCTTCTTCTAGATAATTCAATAGCTTTCTTCTTTGACAGACCATTTTTAAAAGCCCTCTTTTTGAATGAAGGTCTTTACGATGTTCTTTTAAGTGTAAAAGCAATTCTTTTATTTTTTTGCTTAGTAAAGCAATTTGAACTTCCGGCGAACCAGTGTCTGAATTGTGCAAACGGTATTTTTCAATAATTTTTGTTTTTTCTTCTAATGTAAGCATATTTTTCCTTCAGATATAATCATATCATAAAAAAAAAGAAAAGACAAAATGTCTTTGGATTAATCCAATGCCCCGCGTAGGATTTGAACCTACAACCTTGATCTTAAGAGGATCCTGCTCTGCCAATTGAGCTAGCGGGGCATATAAATGAGTGAGCGGGCACCCAGTTGCTTTAGTCAAGAATTATATGGCAGTTTACATTTGCCCAGTGAGTTGGGTCATGAATTCCAATATTCGGTTCCATTACCCCAGTAGCAATAAAAAATAAAGTGATAATTACCCAGGCGCTGTAAATTACCATTAATCCCATCCCCACTGAAATTAAAAGCTTTTTAGCTTCTTCTACTTTTTGAGGATTTTCAGCCACGCCGAAAAAAAATATTCCGCCAAAAACCAGCATTAAAGTGGCTACTGGCGGAAGAACTCGGAATAGGGCAAAATCAATAATTGTGTCAAGCATTACAAATAAATGACAAATTTGACAAGGGTTTTCTATTTCAGCCTTTTTTCCTTCGCCTATGTATTTCCAACCAGCATCAATAATAGGGTTTCCATCCTCATCATAGAAAACAGGACGAGTTATAAGGTTTCCATAATTATCAAACTTGAATCCGCCGCAAGGAACTAATCCCCA
>CAYOVW010000010.1:0-8042 GCA_964407555.1 uncultured Candidatus Saccharibacteria bacterium | reverse complement strand
AATAATATAATTTATTTAATCTCTTTAATTTCTTTCTGAAAAAAGTTTTTTATCTTTCTCCATGAAACAGAAATTATCATTTTTGGCATCGGCTCTTCCTCGGCATTTTCGAAATAAACAAAACTTTTTTTAATGTGAACTAAATTGGAAGATAGAATTTTATATTTTTTGTCATAAAACTCAAGAACTTTATTGAGAGAAATTTTTTGGAGAATGAAGTATAAATCTATAAAATCCCTTTTTGTTCCTCTTTCACTAATCGCCGCTACTTTCATAGCGGCAATATCGGCAATACTCGCCAAATTAATATTAACTTCTTTAAACTTAATTGTTTTTTTTAAAAGTGAGTAAGGGTAATAAAACAAGCTAAACTTAACATCGTCGAGCCTTCCGAGAATTGTTCCTTCTCCTACCCGTTCATGACGATAGGATTTAATCTGACTAATTTTTTTTAGAAAAACTTGAGGTTTAAATTTTTTTTTAGTAAAAAAATCAAGATCGTAAGAAATACGATGTTTAATCTGTAGAGCCAAAGCAGTGCCACCAGCTAAATAGGCATCCTTTAGCATCTTTGATTCTCCTAATAGAACCAAGTTTTTTGCGGTTTTTTTTGAAATTGTCTCTGTAAACATAAAATTTGATTTTTCGGTACCTCTAGAACTAAGCTCCAGTAGTTCGCGCTTAAAGGTGAAATGTTCCGTCTTTTTTTTAAGACTTTCTTTATTTCCGATTTTGTAAAATTTTGGAACAACCATCTTATTGCTCTTTCGTCACCATATTCTAAAATTCTCTCAGTAATAAATGAAGTATAATCTTCTTTGTTTAATCTAGAAAAATCCACGTCCCAGAAATATTTTTCTAAAAACCCAGGAAGCCGCTTCATATATTTATTTTATCAAATTTTCTACAAAAACCTTCTTCCTGATGATTCTTATTGGCTCCGCGGGTAGGACTCGAACCTACAACCTAGAAGTTAACAGCTTCCCGCGCTACCATTGCGCCACCGCGGAATATGTTTTTACCCTGTTAGATTTGCCTTGTAACCATCTAACAGGGTTTAGTATAGCAAAATTTAGGAATTGGGGCAACTTGTTTTAACATCTGCCCTAGTCGATGAAAACTGCGTTTTCGTCACGTATAAAAACTTGTTCAGAATATCATTCTATCATACAATTATTAAAAAATAAAAATTATCGTAGGGCATGCTAAAAATTAGAGATTTTTTAAGAGAATTAAAAGCAGTAATAATAGAAATTATTTTTCCTGTTAAGTGTCTTAATTGCGGAAAAGAAGGCGAATTTTTGTGCGAAGATTGCTTTTCAATAATTCAAATAATAGATCAAAAATATTGCCATATCTGCAAAAGAAGAAAGCCAGCTAATGTTTTTCAATGCGAAGAATGCAAGCATAAAACCTCCTTAGCTCATCTCTTTTTCGCTACCACTTATCATGAGAGCCAAGAAGATGTTCTAAATAGAAAATTGATTCTCTGTTTTAAGTATGGCGCATTAATAAGGGGGTTGTCTTCGGTTTTCTCTAAACTTATAATTGCTCATTTCAAAGCGATTGATTTAGATAGTAGGTTTTTTGAAGATTTTGTCATTATCCCGGTTCCTTTACATAATAAAAGAAAAAAATGGCGAGGGTTTAATCAAGCGGAAGAAATCGCCAAATGTCTTTCTTTGGAATTGAAAATTCCAATGCTTAATAAATCTTTATTCCGCGTTAAAAATACGAAACCGCAGACAGAAACCAAGGACCTTCAAGGAAGAAAAGATAATGTTAAAGGAGCTTTTGAGTGTTTTGACCATAACTTGATAAAAGATAAGAATGTTTTATTGATAGACGATGTTTACACAAGCGGCGCAACAATAGAAGAAGCGGCAAAAGCCCTAAAGAAAAAAGGAGTAAAAGAAGTATGGGGCTGTGTTGTGGCTATGGGCTCTTAAAGAATGCTTCGCATTCTTTTCGCACACTGCGCTCACTACATTCACCTGTGTTCATGAAAATAATTTTTCCAAAAATCTTTTTTTATCTTTGCCTGTCATTTATCTTGGGAATTGCTTTGAGTTTCTTGAAAGACCAGGGGCTCTTGGTTTTATTTATATTTGGGCTTGGCTTGTTTTTATCAGCCGGCTATTGTTTTAGAAAAGAGTTTTGTGAAAAACAAAAAATAACCTTGAGCTTGTTAATAATAGTCATTCTCTTAATGATTTTCTCTGCAACGATGGGCTGGATGCGCTATGACTTTATGGCTAATCCTAAAATAACTCAGACCGAAATAAGTTATTTTAATGATTATCCTCAAGAAGTAACAGTAATCGGATTAGTAAAAAGGGTGGAGCAAAGAGTAAAAAATAATCGTTTACTAATTCAAGCAAAAGAAATTGAAATAGGGGACGAAAAAAGAAAAATCAGCGGAAAAATAATCGCTTTTGTTCACAGATTGGTAAAAGTTAATTATGGCGACCGGGTCAAACTGGAAGGACAATTAAGAAGTCCCCAGCCTTTTAATGGTTTTAATTGGCCAATGCATTTAGCCAATGAAGGCATTCGTTCAGTAATGTTCAGGCCGTGGGTGACGATAATAGAAGAGAATCAAGGAACATTTATAATGAGTAAAATTTATTCTTTTAATTCTCTCTTGCAGGAGAGGATTAATCGTTTTTTACCTTATCCAGAGTCAGCTATTTTAAGTGCTATGTTGCTGGGGAATAGAGGTGAAATTCCCGCTCAAATTTCTCATAATTTCTGGCAAATAGGATTAGGCCATATTCTGGCTATTTCCGGTTTGCACATTACTATTATTGCGGCTATTTTTTTCTGGATTGCTTTGTCCTTTGGAATGTGGCGGCAGCAAGCATTCATTTTAATTTCTTTATTCTTAATCTTTTTTATTTTAATGATTGGCGCTCCGCCTTCAGCCATCAGGGCCGGGATAATGGGCTTTCTGTTTTTATTGGCTCAATATCTTGGCCGAGAATATTCTTTTTTAAATGCGATAATTTTCGCGGCCACAGGAATTCTTATTTTTAACCCTTTGTCTCTTTTTTATGATATTAGTTTTCAATTTTCTTTTGCCGCTATCCTGGCGATTGCTTTGCTTGTTCCTATATTTCAGCGCTATCTTTATAAAGATTCTAAACTAAAAATAACAAAAAATCCTTTATTAATTTTTTTTCTTAATATCTTTTTAATATCCGGAGCAATTCTGCTATTTATAGGACCATTAATGGCTTATTATTTTGGCAATTTTCCAGCTATCTCGCCCTTAGTAAATGTTTTAGTTATTCCTCTTTTGCCGTTTATTTTATTTTTTGGCATTATCTTTTTGGCTGTTTCTTTAATTTTTCCACCCATTTCTTTAATTTTTAGCAGTTTGAGTTATTTGTTCATTTCTTTTTTAATTCATCTGGGAAATTTCTTTGCCGGCCTTCCTTTTATAGAGTGGCTTCAATTTTATGTTCCAATCTATTTCCTTGTTCTTTATTATCTTATTCTTTTAATTATTATCTACAAAATTAAAAAAACCGCCCCGCCTTTTCTGTTGTTAAAAATTTAAAAACAAAAAAGCAGGGCTGTTTTTTTAATATAAATATAAAAAAACATGGCTGTTTTTTTAATATCCTTTCAGTTTTTTCAGAGAATCATGTTCGCGAATTCTTTCTAATGCTTTAGCTTCAATCTGGCGGATTCTTTCCCTTGTTACCTTAAATTTTTCTCCGATTTCTTCCAGGGTGTAAGTCGCTTTATCTTTTAAGCCAAACCTCATTGCTAGAATTTTCTGCTCTCTTGGTGTTAAATCAAATAAGATTTCACTCAGCCTTTCTTTGAGCAGGGCTCTGGCTGCTTTCAGAGAAGGGGAGGGCGTTTTTTTATCTTCAACAAATTCAGCTAAAACTGAATTTTCTTCGCTTTCTCCGATTGGCGTTTCAAGAGAAATTGTTTGTTGAGAAATTTCCATAATATGATAAACTTTAGCCGGTTCAATCTTCATCTCAACGGCAATCTCTTCCGGCAATGGTTCTCGTCCCAAGCTCTGTAAAAGACGGCGCCTAACCTGGGTATATTTGGAAATATTTTCTATCATATGAACCGGAATTCTGATAGTTCTTGCTTGGTCAGCCAATGCCCTAGTAATAGCTTGACGAATCCACCAGCTGGCATAAGTTGAGAATTTATAACCTTTACGCCAGTCAAATTTTTCTACTGCCCGAAAAAGCCCGCAATTTCCTTCCTGGATTAGATCTAACAAGGTTAGATTCGGGGATCGGCCAATATATTTTTTAGCGATAGAAACCACTAATCTTAAATTAGCTTTCGCCATTTTATTGTAGGCTTGTTTATCTCCTTTCTCAATTCTTTTAGCCAGCTCTTTTTCTTCATTCGCGGTGATAAAAGAAACCTTGCCGATTTCTTTAAGATATATCTGAATTGGGTCTACCTTAACCTGGACTTCCTTTTTTGTTCTTTTATTGCCATCTTCTAAAGATATCAATTCCTTGGCTTCTTTCACTTCAATCCCTTTTTTTTCTAATTCTTGACAAAGCTTTTCCATTCCTTTTAGGTCTTTCTCAGCCATTGGAAAAAAATAGAAAATCTCGGAATAAGTGACAAACCCTCGCTTTTTGCCCCTTTCAATTATCTGCCGGATTTTTTCAGCGGTAAAAATTTTCTTTTGTCGGCCTCGCGACAAACTTTGTTTCTTTTTCAAGGGTTTGGTTTTTCTTTTTCGGACATTAGAATTCCGAATCGTTCCGCTTCGGACATTAATCTTCTTTTTAGTTTTTTTGGGTTTTAGTTTTGGCATTTTTCTTTGGCTGTTTGAATGAATTCTTGAGTTAATTGTTCAATTTTCTTTTGATTTTTTTCTTGTTCAGCTGTTTTAATATCTTGGGAAAGTTGGTCTAATTTGTCTTTAATCTTCATAGAAGAGATTTCTTTTAAGCAGCGTTGGACTTCTGAAGCAATCTCTTTTTCTCCAATTTGAGTTTCTATTTCAGATTTTAGTAAGAGATAATTAAGGAGATCGTTTATTTCAGGGTCTTTATTTTTACGGCTGAAATTGGGATCTTTTTTTAAGTTAAATAAGATTTTTTTGAGTTGCGGCGAAAATTCAATTATTTTCTTCTCTTGAACAAGCCCTAAACACGACGGCGATTTTAGAATTAAGCTGACTATTCTTTCTTCCAGCAAATCCATTCGGCTTTTCTTGTTTTTAATTTCAGGGCCACGAGAAAAAGAAGGCTGAGTAATTTCTTCAATGTAGCCGGGTTCTATTTTTGTTCTTTTAAGCTCGGCCTCTATTGTTTCTTCTTTTAGGTTTAGTTTTTTTGCCAGCTCTTGAATCCAGTGAGCCTGGACGATTTTATTTGGAATTCTCTTTATTGCCGGAAGAAGGGCTTTTGAAATTTCCATTTTTCCATCAGGTTTGGTTTTGTCAAATTTAGCAAAAGCGGTTTCAAAATAGAAATCAAGTATTGTTTTCGCGCTGTCCAAAGCTTTTTCCCATTTTTTGGGGTCTTTAGAAATAATTTCAGCCGGATCTTTTCCTTCCGGCAAAACAACCACTTTTATGTTGAAGCCCTGACTTTGGGCTAGATCAATTCCTCTTTTGACTGCTGTCTGGCCAGCTGCGTCCATGTCAAAAGCAATCAATAAATTATCCGAATAACGTTTCAAGATATTTAACTGGTATGAGGTTAAAGCGGTTCCGGAAACAGCGACCGCGTTTTCAAAGCCATATTGATGAACCATTATTAAATCAATGTTTCCCTCAACTAAAATACAAGCGTTTTTTCTCCTGATTTCTGTTTTGGCTTTATCTAAGCCGTATAAAACGCGACTTTTATCGTAAAGCAGACTTTGAGGCGTGTTGACATATTTTGCTGTTTCGGCTTTATCTTTGTTTTTGAAAACTCTTCCGGTAAAACCAACTATATTGGAATTTAAATCAAAAATAGGGAAAATAATTCTTCCCCTGAATCGGTCGTAAAACGAACCTCTTTCGGACGACAATCCCAAGCCGGCTTTTTTAATCTCTTCCCGGGAATAACCCTGAGAACTTAAAAAATCAGACAATCCCTGCCAAACATCAGGAGCGTAACCAAGCCGCCACTTTTTTAAACTAGCTTCGCTAATTTTTCTGCTCAAAAGGTATTTCTTCGCCTCTCTACCAATTTTGCTCTGTTCAAGCTGTTTTTCAAAAAACTTTGTTGTTAATTCACAAATTTCATAGAGCCGCTGTCTTTCGCTTTTTATTTTCGGGTCTTGTTTTTTTAATTCTATGCCGGCTTTTTGAGCTAAAAGGCGGAGAGCGTCGCCAAATTCTATCCCTTCAATTTTCATTACAAACTTAAAGATATCCCCGCCTTCGGAACAACCGCCGAAACAATACCACATTTGCCTGCTAGGTGAAACAAAAAAAGAAGGCGTCTTCTCTGAATGGAAAGGGCAGAGCGCTCGGAAATTCTGTCCGACTTTTTGCAGCTTAATATAACCGCCAATTACGTCAACAATGTTAAGCCGATTTTTGATTTCCTCTATGGGATTAAACATACATCAAGCTTTGGTTACTTTTCCCATTTGCCTCGTGGCCAGATTGACATTTGAGGAAAAGGAATTTCAACACCCTCTTTATCAAAAGCGATTTTCAATCTTCTTCTAAATTCCCTAAGCGTATCCCATTGCTTCAAAGGCTTGGTTTCTCCCAAAACTTTTATTTCTATTCCTGACTCGCCGAATTTATCAGGCCCTGTCCCCAGAACCTGAATTGGTTTTATAATATATTCCTTCCAAGGAGAATCTTTTGTCATTTCCTCTCCAACCTTGTTTATCAAAGCCATTACCTTATCTAGGTCTTCCTTATAAGCAACGCTAATATTCATATGAGCTCGGGAATAGTCCCCGGTTAAATTGGAAACCCGGGAAAAACTTCCGTTGGGAATATGATGAATTTTTCCATCCAAATCCCTTAAAATTGTTTTTCTTAAAGTTATGTTTTCCACGCCTCCATAAGTATCATCTAAACAAACCACATCCCCTACTCGATACTGATTTTCTATAATTATAAAAAGTCCGGCTAAAAAATCTTTGACCATGGATTGGGCGCCAAAACCCAAAGCAATTCCTAAAATTCCGGCGCCAGCTAATATCGGCGCGATGTTTATCCCCAATTCAGCTAAAATCATCATTATTGCCACCAGCCAAACCATAACATTCAAGGCGCCGCTGAAAAGTCCTATTAAAGTATTTTCTCTTTTTTCCTCTGCTTCCTGGTCAGCGTGTTTTATCGCTCTTCTCACCGCTTTTTCAATAAATTTCCGGCCCACTCGTTTAATCAAAAAAACAACCATTAAAATCAAAACTATTTTAATTCCGCTTGATAATAACCAAGGTGTTATATTTTGAACCACATTAGAAATTTCCATATATTTTTATCCGAAATACTACTCCTGTTAAAATTCTGATTGGCGCAGAACTTCTAACAGGGTAAATATCCATATGTATTCCCGACCACTAAAGCGATGTTTCAGCTTCCCCTTGCCTGGTCGATGAAAACCACGTTTTCATCACGTACTGATAGACATATCTATTATATTATATTTTAAGAAAAAAACAAATTTCTGGCATTATGTAAAAGACACGCTCCATTTGCCGCAGCGGTCTCCCCATCTTGAAACTATTTTCCCGTCTATTTTCGCTTCTATTACCTCGCACTGATTAGGGCAACCCTGGCATTGAAAAGAAGCACATCTAATATCTTTGTCAGAAATTTCAAAGCCAAAAAATTTAGTTTTCTCAGGCGCTTTTTCCTTAACCAAAAGAGCGGCTCCAAAAGCCCCGATTACTGTATTATGAGGCGGAACAATAATTTTTTGACCCAAGGCCTGCTCAAACGCTTTCCTCATCCCCAAATTTTCAGAAACTCCGCCTTGAAAAACTATTGGCGGTTGGATATTTTTCCCTTTAGCCACAGCGGAAAAATAATTCCTGACCAATGCCTGACAAAGCCCGGCCGCAATATCTTCAATAGAATGGCC
>CAYOVW010000009.1:0-8484 GCA_964407555.1 uncultured Candidatus Saccharibacteria bacterium | reverse complement strand
TTGTTTTTTTGTTTGTTAGAATAAAAATATATGGTTACTATAACTATTCCGAAGAAGTTAATGAAAAATGATGATTTGGTAGTTGTGTCTCGTAGAGAATATGAGGAATTTTTGGATTTCCGTCTAAAAAAGATAAAAGAGGTAGAATTGACATCTCTTCAAAAACGAGCGCTGATTCGGGCAAGAAAAAATTTATCCAAAGGCAAATTCTTAACTATTTATGAACTCAAACAAAAGATGGGAATTGCGAATTGATGAGTGTGTTTATAAGAAATTAGACAAGCTTCCCATCAAAGATTCTCTCAAAATTATAGAAGTTATAGAATTTTTGCCTTTTGGTTTGTATGAAGGTGATATCCAAAAAATAAAAGGCGAAAAAGATGTTTGGCGGAGGCGCATTGGAAGTTATAGAATTTTTTACACAATTTATAAAAAAGAAAATATTGTTAATGTTTTTTGGGTTGAACGACGAGGGTCAAAAACTTACTCGCGCTAAATGTTTTAAGTTTTAAGCTTTGATTTACCTGATGGGGTGCTTAGCCTGATGGGGTGTTTAGTGGGTTTGTCTAGTGGGGTCAGACCCCGCAATAATTTGCGGGGTCTATTCCCAAGGGTCTGTTTTTTTTTATTTGACCCTGTTAGAAGTTTGCTAAGGTTGGCAAACTTCTAACAGGGGTTGACATTTTGGAGTTTTATAGTATAAAAATAAAGGATAAAATTATGGAAGATAAAACTAATAAAGAAGATAAAGAAAAACAAGACAAAGAGAAAGAAAAAGAAAGTAAAGAAAAAGAAGATAAAAAGAGAGACCAGACAAAGTTAGAAGAAATAGAACAGCGGCTAAAAGAATGCCAAAAACAAAAGGATGAATATCTGGCTGGTTGGCAGAGAACGCGGGCGGATTTTTTGAATTACAAAAAAGAAGAAATCGAGAGGGTTGAAGAAATTTTAAAATATGCTAATCTAGATTTAATTTTGAAAATTTTGTCTGTTTTAGATAATTTTGATTTAGCAGAGAAAGAGTTGTTAAAGTGTCTGAAAGATGATGAAAATGTAGACGCCGTTAGAAATAAAATTTCTAACGGGGTAAAAGGAGTTTTACAAATTAAAACCCAAATTTTAGATTTTTTGAAAAATCAGGGAATAGAAGAAATAAAAGCGGTTGGAGAAAAATTTGACCCGAATTTTCATGAAGCTGTGGAAGAAGTAGAAGCAGAAGATAAAGAATCCGGCATGGTTGCGGAAGAAACACAAAAAGGTTATATTTTGCATGGCAAGGTGATTAGACCTACCAAGGTAAAGGTTGTTAAATAATAACTTAAAACGTGAAACCTGAAACCTGAAACCTGAAATTTTAAATTAGGTTTTACGTTTCACGCTTCACGTTTCATGTTTCAAGTTTTATGGCAAAAATATTAGGCATTGACCTCGGCACTACATTTTCGGCAATGGCCGCGATAGAGGCCGGGGAACCAAAAATCATTGAAAATAAAGAAGGAGGAAGAACTACTCCTTCGGTTGTTGCTGTTGCTAAAAACGGAGAGCGATTGGTCGGAGTTTTAGCCAGGCGTCAGCAAATTACCAATCCTCAAAATACTATCTATTCAATTAAGAGATTGATAGGCAAACATTTTACTGATGCTGAAGTCCAAAGAGATAAAAAACTTCTGCCTTATGAAATTAGAGAAGCGGCTGACAAAGGAGTGGAGGTTAAAATGGGAGATAAATGGTATAAGGCGCCGGAAATTTCAGCAATGGTTTTGCAAAAATTAAAAAGAGACGCTGAAGAAAAATTAGGAGAAAAAATCGAAGAAGCGATTATTACCTGTCCGGCTTATTTTGACGATTCGCAAAGGAAAGCGACTAAAGTGGCTGGAGAAATTGCCGGTTTTAATGTCAGGAGAATAATCAACGAGCCAACAGCAGCTGCTTTGGCTTATGGTTTAACTAAAAAGAAAGACCAGCAAATCGTTGTTTATGATTTTGGCGGAGGGACTTTTGATATTTCAATTCTGGATGTTAGCGAAGACACGGTTGAGGTCAAAGCAACAGGCGGAGATACGCATTTGGGCGGAGATGATTTTGACCAGAAAATTATGGATTGGTTGGTCGGAGAATTTAAAAAAGACCACGGGATTGATTTGTCCAGAGATTCTTTGGCTTTACAGAGAATTAAAGAAGCGGCTGAGCGGGCAAAAATTGAATTGTCCAGCGCCATAGAAACAGAAATTAATCTGCCCTTTATTACTTCGGACGCGGCCGGACCCAAGCATCTTTTATATAAATTAAGCCGGGCCAATTTTGAGAACTTGGTCGCAAATTATATTGACCGGTCAATTGAATTAGTGAAACAAACCTTAAAAGAAGCAAAGCTTACGGTTTCAGATATTGAAGAAATAATTTTAGTCGGCGGACAGACCCGGATGCCAAAGATTCAGGAGGAAATTAAAAAGCTTTTTAACAAAGAACCCTGTAAAGAGATTAATCCTGACGAAGTGGTGGCGATTGGCGCGGCTGTCCAGGCCGGGATTCTGCAAGGAGATGTAAAAGATGTTCTCCTTTTAGACGTTACCCCGCTCTCTTTGGGAATTGAAACCTTGGGCGGAGTGAACACTATTTTAATTTCCAAAAATACCACTGTCCCGGTTGCCAAAACTCAAATCTTTTCTACGGCTGCTGACAATCAATCATCAGTAGAAATCAATGTTTTACAAGGAGAAAGACCAATGGCTTCTGACAATAAAAGTTTGGGCCGGTTTATTTTAGACGGTCTTCCGCCAGCGCCGCGAGGGGTTCCTCAAATTGAAGTAAGCTTTGATATTGACGCCAATGGCATCTTAAATGTTTCAGCCAAAGATAAAGCGACCGGAAAAACCCAATCTGTAAGAATTGAGGGTTCCTGCGGTATTTCAAAAGAAGAAGCTGAAAAAATGAAAAAAGAAGCCGAGCTATATGCCGAAGAAGACCGCAAAAAACGGGAATTAATTGAAGCCAGAAACTTGGCTGACAGTTTAATTTATACCAGCGAGAAAACTTTAAGAGAAGCCAAAGATAAAATTGCCGCTGACGCCAAAAAAGAGATTGAAGAAAAAATTGATGATTTGAAAAAGATAAAAGACAGCGATAATCTAGAAGAGATAAAAAATAAAACTTCAGAACTTTCTTCAATTGCCCAGAAAATCGGAGCGGAATTATATCAGCAAGAGCAAAAACAAGAGAAAAAACCGGAAGAACAAAAACCCGAAAACGGAGAAAAGAAAGACGAAGAGGAAAAGAAAGGTCCTGAAGAAGGAGAATACAAGGAAAGCTAAAAGCGCAAAACGAAAAACGTAAAACAACAGTGTAAATCCAGCACCACTTTTCTTTGGAAAAGTGATGCTGGGTAAAGCTCAAAATATTTTTTAAAATTTGTTTTGCATTTTGAGTTGTTATTTTGCATTTTACACTTTACGCTTTGAATTTAACATGAAGGATTACTATCAAATTTTAGGGGTTTCAAAAGACGCTCCTCAAGAGGATATTAAAAAGGCCTATCGGAAATTGGCTCATAAATATCACCCTGACAAAGGCGGAGACGAAACAAAATTTAAAGAGATAAACGAGGCCTATCAAGTTCTTTCCGACCAGAAAAAAAGAAGCCAGTACGATAGATTTGGCCAAGTTTTTGAAGGAGGAGCAGGAGCTCAGCCTGGTTTTGATTTTAACTGGGCTTGGGGCGATTCAGAGAGCGTTGGAGCTGAATTTGATTTGGGAGAATTAGTGGAAGAAATGTTTGGCTTTGGCGTTCCCCGCAGAAGAAAAGATTTAAAAAGGGGAAAAGATATTGAAATTGATTTAGAGATTTCATTAGAAGACACTTTAACTGAAGTAAAAAAAGAAATTTCTCTGTATAAGATGATTATTTGTTCTCGCTGTCAGGGCAGAGGAGCTGAACCAGGCGCTTCAGTTAATGAATGTTTCTCTTGCCGAGGCACTGGCCAGGTTCAGCAAATTAAGAAAACATTTTTAGGAACATTTACCAGGCATACTATTTGTCCGGAATGTAACGGAGAAGGGTATCGGCCGGAAAAACCCTGCAATGTTTGCAGGGGCGAAGGAAGAATAAAAGGTGAAGATAAAATTGAAATTTTTATTCCTAGGGGCGTGGATACCAACCAGGTAATTAAAGTTGAGGGAAAGGGAGAAGCAGGCAGAAGAGGCGGAAAGCCAGGTGATTTATATGTCAGAATTTTTGTAAAGCGGCATCCGGTTTTCAGAAGAAGGGGAGATGATTTATATGTTTCTTTACCTATTTCTTTTTCGCAAGCCGCTTTAGGAGATGAAATTGAAGTGCCAATATTAGGAGGAACCAAAATTTTACTGAAGGTTCCTTCGGGTACTGAATCAGGAAAAATCTTGCGGATTTCAGGAAAAGGAATTCCTCATTTTTCCAGTTATGGCAGGGGCAATATGTATGTGGAATTGATAGTCAAAACGCCGAAAAAATTGACAAAGAAACAAAAAGAACTCTTGGAAAAACTAAAAGAAGAAGGAATATAAGCCTCCGTAGCTCAATTGGTAGAGCAGGATCCTTTTAAGATCAAGGTTTCCCGTTCGAGTCGGGACGGGGGCACCTATTTTATGTATAAAACAGACCCATTATTAGTAGAGAAATGCCGAGTTTTAAGAAGAAAAGGATTTGCTTTAGGAACGATTATTAAAAAGACCAATCTTCCCAAAACGACAGTTTATGGATATATTCGAGAAATTTTTTTACCATTTGAAGTAAAAGAAAGAATAAAGAGAGAAGCAAGAAAAAGAATTAATGATTATATTAGAAAAGAGAAAAAAGGAAAGTGTATGCCCGGAAGGGAATTTTTAAAACCAAAACATTGGTCTCAAGGGCTAATATTTATAATTTCTCATTTTATGTTTGATGGACAGATAAGATATGGAGGATGCGAATATTATAACAGGAGCGATTATTTAATTCAGAAAATGAGAAAAACAATGGAAACATTACTAGGCTTAAGTTCGAAAATTTATAAAAGAGATTTCGGAGTAAAACAATTAAGATATTCTAATGTAGAATTAGGTTCATATATAAGGAAAAGAGCTTCGGAGTTACTTGATTATATTAAGACTGCTTCTTTGATAGAAAAGAAAATATTTCTCCAAGCTTTTTTTGACGACGAAGGATGTGTATATAAATACAGGAATAATAGAAAAATAAGAGGCTACCAACATAATTTAGAAATATTAAATTTAATTAAAAAATTGTTAAAAGATTTTGATATAAAGAGCAGAATCGAAAAGAGGGGTAAAGAAATTGTAATTTCAGGAAAAGAAAGTTTCATAAAGTTTCGCGATAAAATCAATTTCTCAAAAGGCATTTATATTAATCTTAATCGTAAAAATAGCATTTGGAGAAAGAAATTAGAAAAAAGAGAAATTCTTGATTATATTATAAGTTCGTATAAAAAATAAGTTGCAGGTTCGAGTCCTTCTGGGGGCAGTTATAAAAAACTAATGACTTATAAACTGGAAAAATTAGGTCTGGGTCTTTTTTTAGCTTTTTTAGCGATTATTCTTGTCGCTACGAGTTTTGGTTTTGGTTTTTATTTTGGGATGACAGAAAAAGATCTGGCTCCGATTAAGGGAATAATAAATCAAGAACTTGGCGAACCGGAAGAAGTTGATTTTGCTTTATTCTGGGATGTTTGGCGGATTATTCAAAAAGAATTTCCAGAAATGACTCCTCAAGAAATGCTTCAGGGAGCAATTTCCGGAATGATAGAAAAATTAGAAGATCCTTATACTGTTTTTTTGACCCCGGAAGATACTAAAAGATTTATTGAAGACATAGAAGGAATTTTTGAAGGAGTGGGGATGGAAATTGGAATAAGAGATGAACAACTCCAAGTAATCGCTCCCTTAAAAGGAACGCCAGCTTATAAGGCCGGACTTCGCTCAGGCGATAAAATTATAAAGATAAACGAGAATAAGACTGCGGATTTAAGCATTATAGAAGCGGTAAATCTTATCAGGGGCCCAAAAGGAACCAAAGTTACTTTAACTATTCTTCGCGAGGATGAATGGCCGACCCCTAAACAAATTGAAATTGTTAGAGGAATAATTGAAATTCCTTCTTTGAAATGGGAGATGCTTGAAGACAATATTGCCTATTTAAAGATTTATCATTTTAACGAAAAAACCAATCGTGATTTTTACAGAATAGCTATTGAAATTTTAGATAGCGATGCCCGAAAAATAATTCTAGACCTTAGAAATAACACGGGCGGTATTCTGGGAATAGTCAAAGATATTGCCGGCTGGTTTCTAGAAAGAGGGGATATAATTGTAATTGAAGATTTCAACGGGGAGAAAAGAAAGGTAAAAGCAACAGGGAATGCCCGACTCTTAGGGTATCCGATAGTCGTTTTGATAAATCAAGGAACAGCCTCTGGCTCGGAAATTTTAGCAGCCGCGCTTCGGGACAATCGAGAAGTAAAAATAATTGGCGAAACATCTTTTGGCAAGGGCTCGGTCCAAGATTTTGAAAAACTAAGACATGGCTATTCTTTGAGAATAACTATTGCTCAATGGTTGACTCCGCGAGGCGAGCTTATTTCCAATATTGGTCTTGAGCCGGATATTAAAGTTGAAATGACAATAGAGGATTTTGAGAAAGGCAGAGACCCGCAATTAGACAAAGCAATTGAGATAATCAGAGAGTTGTAAAATTATGCGAGTAATACTTCTCCAAGACATTGATAAAGTTGGCAAAAAATACGAGGTAAAAGAAGTGGCTAATGGTTATGCCAGGAATTTTTTAATTCCTAATGGCATGGTTAAATTAGCAACCAAACAAGCTTTGATTTGGCTGGAAACGCAAAAAGAGATTGAAAAGAAAAGAATTGAAAAAGAATTAAAGAAGAATCAGGAATTAGCGACTGCGATTGACAAACAGGAAGTAGTTATTGCGGTTAAAGTTGGCGAAGAAGAACAGCTTTTTGAGTCAATTACCGCTCAAAAGATTTCCGGAAAATTAAAAGAACTTGGTTTTGAAATTAAAAAGAGCCAAATTGAAATAAGTGAACCGATTAAAGAACTTGGTGAGTTTCCAATAAAAATTAAGTTTGAACATAATTTAGAGGCGGAAATAAGAGTTATTGTTACCAAAGAAGAAGAAAGAGCCGATGGGCGATGAAACTTTCGTTTCATCTTCATCTTCGTTTTTTTCTTCGAAAAAACTCGATGCCTAAATATATTTTTGTTGCCGGCGGTGTAATGTCTGGCATTGGCAAGGGGGCGGCTGTGGCTTCTATCGGCCGAATCTTAAAAAGCAAGGGCTTTAAGGTTACCGCAGTTAAAATTGACCCCTATATCAATGTTGATGCTGGAACAATGAACCCCATTGAACACGGGGAAATTTTTGTGACTGATGATGGAACAGAATGCGACCAAGATATTGGGAATTATGAAAGATTCTTAGACGAAAATCTATTAACCGACAATTATATTACTACTGGTCGGGTTTATCAGGCAGTGATTAATCGGGAAAGAAATTTAGGGTACAAAGGAAAATGCGTTGAAGTTGTTCCGGACATTCCCAATGAAATAATCTCCCGAATAAAAAAAGTCGCCAAAAACCCCCACCAGGGCCGTGGTGGGGGGGCTGATTTTGTTTTAATTGAAATTGGCGGAACAGTGGGCGAGTATCAGAATATGCTTTTTCTGGAGGCGGCTAGAATAATGAAGCTCCAACATCCAAAAGATGTTCTTTTTATTTTGGTTAGTTATCTGCCAATCCCGGAAATGATTGGCGAAATGAAAACCAAACCCACTCAAAACGCGGTCAGAGCTCTAAATGAAGCTGGCATTCAACCGGATATTATTTTGGGCCGTTCCCGGTTTCCCTTGGACGAACCGAGAAAAAGAAAAATTTCCTGTTTTTGTAATGTAGATATTAAAGATATTATTTCCGCCCCCGATATTGAAGCCATTTACGAAATACCGATTAATTTTGAAAAAGAAAATTTAGGCAAGCGGATTTTAAAAAAGTTTAATTTGAGACCTAAAAAACCTGACTTGAAAGATTGGCAAAAATTAATTAAAATAATTAAAACCGCTAAAAAGCCGATTAAAATTGGTATTGTTGGAAAATATTTTGAAAGCGGTAAGTTTACCTTAACAGATTCATATATTTCAGTAATTGAAGCGATAAAACATGCTGTCTGGTTTCATAAAAGAAAACCGGAAATTTACTGGATAGGAGCAGAAAAATATGACCCTGAAAGAATCCCTTCGGGATCTTACGGTGCAAGAAGAAATCTTGAAAAAGATTTCAAGAATTTAAATGGAATCATCGTTCCAGGCGGTTTTGGGAGCAGAGGAATGGAAGGAAAAATAAAAGCAATTGAATTTTGCCGAAAAAATAAAATCCCTTATTTAGGGCTTTGTTTAGGAATGCAGTTAGCAGTAATTGAATGGGCGAGAAATGTC
>CAYOVW010000008.1:2158-8599 GCA_964407555.1 uncultured Candidatus Saccharibacteria bacterium | reverse complement strand
CTTAACTAGGAGTTTTCATCACGTAGTCGATGAAAACGGAGTTTTCATCACGCAGCAGAAAAATTTTACAAATTTTTCTGCCCAAGACTTCTAACGGGGTGAAACCATTTGTTTTTTTATTTCCGAAAAACATAATCTACGCTTTATTTATATCATTTCCAGAAAACTTGTCAATCTTATCGGGTTGTTTTTCCCTTATAAAAACACTATACTATAAGTACAAACGCTTATGTTTTTAAATTTTTTTAATTTTCAAGCTAAAACAGTTGTTTGGGCTGCTTTTATATTAGGCGCTGCTGGTTTGGTTTCCCGTGTTCTGGGACTAATAAGGGATCGTCTTCTAGCCGGAAAATTTGGCGCTGGCGATGAACTTGATGTCTATTTTGCCGCTTTTAGAATCCCTGATTTTATTTATGGAATTTTAATTGTCGGCGGAATAACTGCGGTTTTTCTGCCGGCTTTTTCCGAATATTTTCAGAAAAATAAAGAACAAGCCTGGGAATTTGCCAATAATCTTTTAAATTGCCTCTTGGTCTTGCTTGTTTTCTCTTGCTTGATTCTGTTTATTTTTGCCCCTTTGATTATTGATTTAGTGGTTCCTGGTTTTTCTCCTGAGAAAAAAGAGCTTACTGTTTCTTTAACCAGGATAATGTTTCTTAGCCCGCTCTTTTTCGGAATCTCTAGTATTTTCTCCGGAATCCTGCATTATTTTAACCGATTTTTAATTTTTTCTTTGGCTCCGATTTTATACAATTTAAGTATAATTTTTGGGATTTTATTTTTAGTTCCGATTTTCGGTCTTTATGGCTTGGCTTATGGCGTTATTTTAGGCGCGTTCCTTCAAATGCTTCTCCAAATTCCCGGCGCTATCAATTCTGGATATAAATACCTTCCGATTTTACGTTTTAAAGATCCTGGCTTAATCAAGGTTTTTAAATTAATGATCCCCAGAATGATTAGCGTATTTGGCCACTATATTAATCTAATAATAGTAACTGCGATTGCTTCTGGTTTGGCTGTAGGCTCAGTGACTATTTTAAATTTTGCCAATAATTTGCAACGTCTGCCAATTGGATTAATCGGCATTTCTTTTGCCTTGGCCTCTTTTCCGTCTCTGTCGCGGGCTTGGGCTAATAAAACAAAGCAAACATTTTTTAAGAATTTCTCTTTGATTTTTCGGCAAATTCTCTTTTTAATAATCCCAATAAGCCTGTTGATGTTTTTAATGCGGACTCAGATTATTCAAATTGTTTTAGGGACCGGTAAATTTGGTTTAGAAGAAACAAGATTAACCGCGGCGATGCTGGGAATTTTCTGTTTAGGCATTTTTGCCGCTGCCTGCCTTCCCTTTTTTGCCAAGGTTTTTTACTCAATAAAAGACACTAAAACTCCGGCAATAATCGCTTTGAGTTCAATGGCGCTTAATATTGTTTTGTGTTTTTTGTTTGTCTGGCTTCTAGCGCCCGGAATAAATGTTTTCCGGGAAATTGTAATTAATCTTTTAAACCTTCAAGAGCTTACTGACATCGCTGTTATTGGTTTAGCTTTAGCGCTCTCAATTTCAGGAATTTTTCATTTTTTTCTCCTTTTATTTTTTTTGAAAAAGCGGCTGAGCGAAGAAAATAAATCTTCTTCTTCCACGTTTCGCTCCGCTCACGTAAAGGAAATTGATTTTAAGGAAATTTGGCAATCTCTTAAAAAAATAATTATCGCCAGTATTTTAATGGGAGCCAGCGTTTATTTCTCTAAACAAATATTAGCTGATTTAATAAATGTAGCTCTTTTACCTGGCCTTATTTTTCAAACAATTACAGCCGGTTTTATAGGAGTTTTTGTTTATCTTTTAACAGCTTATTTTCTGAAATGCCGAGAAATTAAAAATATTCGGCGCTTAATAACTTGGTAGTCGATGAGACTTCGTCTCATCTTCACCCCTCGCTCGGCTTACGCCTCGCTTGGGTAAGCGCAAGGGTCAGTCTATGGGGTCTGTTCCCACTAGGCACTTCCCACTAGGCACTAAGCATTACGGGGTCTGTTTCCGCTAAACAATTGCTTTGCAAAAGCTTGCCTATTTGATATAATAAACTAAAAGCCGAGAAAGAGAAGAGACAGAATCATACTGATAATGACAGTGCTTATTAGAACCAGCCAAACTATCTTAAATATTATTTTCTTTTTCATAAAAGCGAGGAGAATAAATTTTCTTCTTCACGCTTCGCGCTTTCAGCGCTCGCGTATTTGATATTTTTATGATATCACGATTTAGTAAAACCAACAAAAGAAAAACTAAACTAACATTGAATTTCTCTGTTCTTTTAACTATATTTACTTTAACGATTATTGGTTTTTTGATTTTTTCCAATTGGAGAATAGGCCAGCAAAGAACAGAGCAGGCAAGCCGGCTTGAATTTTTAAGACAGGAAATCAGAAATTTAGAGGAAGAAAACAGAGAATTGAAATCTTTAATTGCTCAAATTCCAACTGAATTTTTCTTAGAACAAAGAGCCAGAGAACTTAACTTGAAAAGGCCTGGCGAAGAAGTGGTTGTTATTTCATTGCCGGAAGAAATAAGAAACGAAGAAGGGGATGATAAAAGAACTTTCTGGCAAAAGCTTTTGAACTGGTTGGAATTTTAGCGGATATAGTTTAGAGGCAAAACATGTCCTTCCCAAGGACAGGTCACGGGTTCGATTCCCGTTATCCGCTCAAGCGAAGCGTAGAGTAAAAAAAGAGATTTATCTCTTTGCTCGCTATTCAAGTTTTTATTATCTGCTATTGTGCCGATATAGCTTAGCGGTAAAGCAGCCCGGCCTTTTTGCCCCTTTAGCTTAGTGGTAAAGCAGCGGTTTCGTAAACTGCAGACGCCAGTTCAATTCTGGCAAGGGGCTCAAATAAAGTAAAGGGCGGGGCGACGGCAGTTCAATTCTGCCCATCGGCTTTTGACAAGGTTTTTACAAATGTCTGTTCCCAAAGGGCTGTTTTTTTTATTAAATTGTGATAGAATAAATCTTATGCAGAGGACTCTTATTGCAGAAACAATAAAATATGCTGGTCGAAAAGTAATGGCCTGTGGTTGGGTTCAAACAATAAGAGCGCATGGAAAAATTCTTTTTATTGATTTACGGGACCGAACAGGGATTTTGCAAATTGTAATAAATCCTAAAAATCCTTGTTATAAATTAGCTCAAAAAATAAGACCAGAGTGGGTGGTTAAATTTGAAGGGCTCATAAAAAAAAGGCCGAAAGGAATGCAAAATCCCAAACTTGAAACCGGTAAAATTGAGCTGGAAGTAGAAAATTTAGAAATTTTGAATAAAGCAAAAACTCTACCTTTTGAAGTTAATGTTGACACCAAAGAAGTCAAGGAAGAATTGAGATTGAAATATCGTTATCTGGATTTGCGGACAGAGAGAATGAAAAAAAACCTGATTTTTCGTCATAAAATAATAAAGTATATCCGTGATTTTATGGATAAAAACGGATTTGTAGAGATAAACACGCCGCTTCTTACAAAATCTACCCCTGAAGGCGCTCGAGATTTTGTTGTTCCTTCTCGCCTACATCCAGGCAAATTTTACGCTCTTCCGCAAAGCCCGCAACAATATAAACAATTGCTAATGATAGCTGGTTTTGAAAGATATTTTCAAATAGCTCCTTGTTTCCGAGATGAAGCAGCTCGAGCTGATCGTTCTCCGGGAGAATTCTATCAATTAGACATAGAGATGTCATTTGTAACACAAGAGGATATTCTAAATTTAGTAGAGGAATTGTTTATATGTTTAATTAAAGATTTATTTCCAGATAAGAAAATAACTAAAATCCCTTGGCCCAGATTAAGTTATGAAAAAGTAATGAAAAAATATAATACTGATAAGCCAGACTTAAGAAAAAATAAAAAAGATAAAAAAGAATTGGCTTTTTGCTGGATTGTTGATTTTCCTTTATTCACAAAACAAACAAAACAGGATTTTTTTCACGGAGCAGGAGAAAAAATTGCGCCTTCGCATCATATGTTTACCGCGCCTAAAGAAGAAGATATTAAATTGCTTGACCAAGAGCCGTTGAAAGTAAAATCTACGCAGCATGATTTAGTTTTAAACGGAGTAGAAATTGGCGGGGGAAGTATTAGAATTCACAATCCTAAAATTCAAGAAAAGATATTTGAATTAATTGGTTTTAAGGAAAAAGAAAAAAAGCAATTTTCTCATTTGCTTTCTGCTTTTGAATATGGCTGTCCGCCCCATGGCGGAATTGCTCCTGGAATTGATAGGTTGGTTAGAATATTATTAGAAGAGGACAATATCAGAGAAGTAATCGCTTTTCCAATGAGCGGTGACGCCAAAGACTTAATGATGGGAACGCCAACTGAAATTTCCAAAGAACAATTAAAGGAATTGCATCTTAATAAATTTAAGATTTAATTTGACCATAATCCAAAAATTGCTAAAATAATATATTATATTATTATGAGACCAGAATTTTATGAGGGCGCTAATAAAAATGAATCAGAGCAGCGGACAAAAACAGGAATGGGGGAAGAGGATGAAACAGCGCAAGGATAAATGCTTCTTAAAAACATTAATAGTTGTTTTATTGATAGGAGCCAGTTTTTTAGCAGTTTTTTTATTTCGAGGAACAGAAGATGTTGAGGTTTATTATCAGTTCAAGGCAGAGGACAGGGCAAATCAACCGCAAGATTTGCCTGAAATAAATAATGAGGAAACAAAAATAGGGCCTTTGCCAGACGTTTTTGAGTCTGATTTGTTTTCTTGGAAACAAGTAAATCCTACTGCGGCCTGGTCAAAAAGAGACGCGCACACAACAATTGTTTTCAAGGATAAAATCTGGCTTTTTGGCGGCATAGACGGAGAAAAAGGATTTCCAGGCAGCCACCAAAACATGCCTCATAAAAGCGATATCTGGGCATCACAAGATGGAAAAAATTGGCAATTAATTACTGATGATGCTCCTTGGGGTGAAAGAAGGTCTTTAACCAGCGTAGTTTTTCAGGATAAAATCTGGATAATGGGAGGCTGGGGGCCGATTCAGGGCTATCAAAATAATGTCTGGTATTCTTTAGACGGCTTAAATTGGATTGAAGCTGTTTCTGAAGCAGAGTGGAGTCCAAGAGAGGGTCATGCTCTTTTAGTTTTTGACGAGAAAATATGGTTAATAGGCGGAGTTGTTTATGATGAAAAAGAATTTAAGAACGATGTTTGGTATTCTGAAGATGGCCTAGATTGGATTCAAGCAACAAGCGCTGCTCCGTGGCTGCCGAGATATGACCATACAGTAACCGTGTTTCAAGACAAAATGTGGCTCATGGGAGGGATTACTTCCGGCGGTCAGGCAAAAAATGATATTTGGACTTCAACAGATGGCAAAAACTGGGAAATAGTCACAGATAATGCGGCCTGGCCAGCAAGACAAGGCCATACCTCAGTTGTTTTCAAAGACAGACTTTGGGTTATTGCTGGATGGAATCAGGAACAGCGCAAAATGCTAAATGATGTTTGGTATCTGAAAAATAGGGAAGAAGAAAAAGAGTGGAAAGAATTTTCAAGTAAAATTCCGCCCCTCCCTTTACATGTAAGGGGAGGGGCGGATATTAAAATTCCGAATCGTCCCGATTCGGACATTGAAATTCTCTGGACTGGAAGAGAGGACCATACTTTAAATGTTTTTCAGGATAAAATCTGGCTCATGGGTGGAAGCGGGATGAATGATGGAATAATGATTTGGAAAAATGATATTTGGTATTTGTATGAAACATCTCCCTAATCCAGGAAAAAAACTAATAAAGGAAATAAGGGGACAGAAGTATGCTCGATATCCTGTTAAAACTCATTTTATTGAAACTTCTGATAAATTGGAAAATATTATTGAAAAATATGTTTTATTATTGACAAATAAGCTTGTAAAGCAGACTGCTAATAATGATTTAATTGTTGTTCTTGGGCAAAAGATTATTTCTATTCTCCAAAACAGGGTAATTTATAAAAAAGATGTAAAGGTTGGATTTTGGGCAAGATTTTTAGCCAAATTTGCCAGAAAAACTCCTTTTGGGTTTTCCGTGGGAAATCCGAATAAAATGCAAGTGGCTATTAATTTAGCTGGTTTGCCAAGGATTTTATTTGCTTGTTTTCTAGCTGGGATCTGTAAAATTTTTAGAATCTACGGCATTTTCTACCGAGTGGCTGGCCATCAAATTAGCCAAATAGACGGTTTTTACGATGAAGCATTTCCCCAATATGCTGAAATGGGAATTTTGGGGCCAAGGGATTGCAATTTTCTTTGCGAAGAAATGAAAAATAAATATGGTTTTTCTTTTGTAGTGGCGGACATAAATGATTTAGGGGGAAATATCTTAGGGAAAAGCAAAGATTTAGAGAATAAAGAAAAACTGCTGTTAGAGATATTAGAAGATAATCCAGCTGGCCA
>CAYOVW010000008.1:0-2058 GCA_964407555.1 uncultured Candidatus Saccharibacteria bacterium | reverse complement strand
GCTTTGCGTTTTACGCTTTATTAATATGTCTAAGAAATCTTATTTTATCTTTTTATTCGCGATATTTTTAATTGGAGCTTTAGCCGGAACTTTAGCTGGAGTTTTAATTTCACAATGGATGGAAAAAGAAATCTCTATTCCTGAACAGGAAATTAAAAAAAAGGTAGAAAATATAGAGCCAGCAGAACAAGAAATTTACATTTTTTGTCACAAGATTCAAGATGGCATAGAAGTTGACCTTTCCCGTCAAAAACTGCGTCTTTGCGAAAAAGGAATAGCAGTAGAAGAATTTCAAGTTTCTACTGGCAAAAAAGAAACACCTACGCCAACTGGTGAATTTAGGGTAATTCATAAAACACCGATGCTGTTTTCCAGAATAGCAGGGGCGTGGCTGCCTTTTTGGGTTGGATTTTATAATGATTATGGCTTTCATGAATTGCCCATTGACACAGAAACAAATAAAAGAATCGGGGAAGATAAAATTGGCCAACCCGCTTCTCTGGGATGTATTAGATTAAAAGTAAATGACGCGGAAAAACTTTATCATTGGGCAGAAATTGACACGAAAGTATTAATTTTTGGAAAAACTCCATGACAGTCTTCACTTTTAATATAATCAGAATTTTGGTTTTATTCGCTTTTTCAGCCGGATTAGCTTTGATTGTTGCTCCTTTTCTGATTAGATTTTTACATAAAATTAAATTTTGGAAAAAAGAAGCCCGAGAAAAAACAATCACTGGCGAGAAAGCAGAGGTTTTTTATTCTTTACACAAAAAAAGAGAAACAACCGTGCCCCGGGCCGGGGGATTGATAATTTGGGTATCGGTCTTTGTTATTATTTTTTTCTTTGCCCTTCTTCCGTATTTGGTTGATGTCTGGTGGATAGAAAGAATGAATTTTTTATCAAGGGCTGAAACTTGGCTGCCTCTTTTTGCTTTAATTATTGGTTCAATTATTGGCCTTTTTGACGATATTTTGGTGGTTTTCGGCAAGGGAAAATATGTTGGCGGCGGCTTAACTTTTAAAAAAAGATTATTAATTATCGCTTTAATCGGCTTAGTCGGCGGGCTCTGGTTTTATTATAAATTAGACTGGGAAACAATCCACATTCCTTTAATTTATAATTTCCCGGAAGGAATTAGTTTGTGGCTTGGACCCTGGATAATTCCTCTCTTTATTTTTGTAATGATTGCTTGCTGGTCAGGAGGGGTAATTGACGGCCTGGACGGATTAGCTGGCGGCGCTTTTTCCTCGGTTTTTGGCGCTTTTGCCATTATTGCCTTTTTTCAGGGACGGGCTGATTTAGCTGTCTTCTGCGCTGTAATTTGCGGCGCTTTATTCGCTTTTTTATGGTTTAATATTCCGCCAGCTCGCTTTTATATGGGAGAGACCGGGGTATTGGGCTTAACTTCAACTATGGCTGTAGTCGCTTTTTTAACCGATTCAGTGGTAGTTCTGCCAATTATTGCCGGACTTTTTGTAATTGAAGTTGGCTCAATAATCCTGCAATTATTATCCAAGAAATTCAGGAAAAAGAAGATCTGGCTTTCTACTCCAATTCATCATCATTTTGAAGCCAAGGGCTGGTCTTCCGAGCAAATAACAATGAGGTTTTGGATAATCGGAATTGTTTTTGCGATTTTAGGAATAGCCATAAGATTAATGGGTTAAGCCCACACTTCAAGATGAAAAACTTACGAAAAAAATATCCAAAATTTATTTATGAAAAATATTCTTCCAGAATAGTAAAAAATAATTTGGAAATTTTTTTTGATTTTAGAATTGAACCTGATATTCGATTTAAGCCAAAAGTAATAATCAAAAATGTTAATAAACCCAGAATTAAAAAAATAGGGGATGGGGCATTAAATAATTTAATTTTTCATCTCGGCTTAATAGAGATGATTAGCTATTGGAAAGCGACCTGCTCCCCGGAAATAATAATTAAAGCAGGTTATCTAAATAAAAAACAAATTAAATGGTGGCAAGATTTAATAGTAAAGGGAATGGGCCAATTTTTTTACGAAAATAAAATTCCTTTTCAAAAACCTTGTTTTG
>CAYOVW010000007.1:4268-8927 GCA_964407555.1 uncultured Candidatus Saccharibacteria bacterium | reverse complement strand
TTAGTTTTTTTTGATATTGAGGGCCAATCCGAGGAATTTCTTCAATAGGAGTAGATAATTGCATAAATTAAAAATTCAAAAAATTTGTGCCCTCGAGAGGACTCGAACCTCTATCTGAAACTCCGCAAGTTCCTGTTCTATCCATTGAACTACGAGGGCTGATTTGTATTTTGTATATTGTATTTTAAAATAACATAAAAACAATAAATTTCATAGACAATTTTTATTCTTTTTGGTAAAGTAAGATTATGGAGGAGTGCTCCGAATTGGTAAGGAAGCGGATTGCTAATCCGTAGGGGTCTAAAAAGCCCTTTGTGGGTTCGAGTCCCACCTCCTCCGTTTTTGTAAAACCAACAGCAGTGAAAATGGAGACGTTTCTGAATTTTTTCCTTTTTTCAAAATTCAGAAACGTCTCCATTCATCACCAAAAGAAAATTTGAAGCAGTTTTTGGAGGGGTCGGGAAAGGTTGTGAATATGGAGGGTTGGCAGAATGGCAATGCGCTGGTCTTGAACACCAGTGGGAGTAATCCCTTGCAGGTTCGAGTCCTGCACCCTCCGCAAAAAAGGGCGCCCTATCGAATGATAGGGCGAATCCCATCCCCTCTGCAAAAATTTCTTTTAATTTTATTAAAAATGTTATAATATAACAATATAACACTGATGTAATTTTATGGTTTGGAATCCTTTTAAAATAATCCCTAAAAAAATTTTAGGAATAGATATTGGAACATCAACAATCAGGATTGTGGAATTGTCGCGTCAGGGACAGAGGAAAAAATTAGAAAATTATGGCGAAATAACCATTGGTTCTGCTTGTGAAAAACCGTTCCGAAGTTTTGAAAAGAGCGATTTCTTACTGTCTAGCCAGGATGTTTCGCAGGTTATTTTAGCCATAATCAGAGAAGCAAAAATTCAAACAAGAAAAGCGATTTTTTCTCTTCCTGATTTTTCTACTTTTTATACTAATTTTGAGCTGCCCCCTATGCCAAAAGAGGAGCTTTCTAAAGCGATTCAATTTGAGGCCCGGCAGCATATCCCTCTGCTTATAGAAGAAGTGATTTTGGATTGGCAGGTGATTGAAAGGAAAGATTTTTCTAATTCTCGAAAAACAGAGCTAAAAATTCTTTTATTGGCTATTCCCCATGAAACGGTAAACCAGTATCGAGAAATCAGCAAACTTTGCCAACTTGAACTGGTGGCTTTAGAGGCCGAAGCTTTTGGCCTGGTAAGGTCTTTAATCAAAGAGGATGACAAGAAGAAAACAATTCTTATTTTAGAAATCGGAGACCGGAGCACGACTTGCAGTATTGTTGATAATGGAGTTTTAAACATATCGCACAGCTTTGATATGTCGGGAAGCAAGTTGACAGAAGCAATCTCCAGGGGAATGTCAATTGACCATAAAGCTGCTGAAGACCTTAAAAAAGAATATGGTTTGAGGGAGTCAGAAAAAGAAAAAAATGTTGCTAAAATTCTGTTCCCTTTAATTGATTCAATCTTGAATGATATTGAGAAAATCACTCAAAATTTTTATCGGACTGAAAAAAAAGAAGTTGAAAAAATTATTGTTGCCGGAGGGTCAGCTCGGCTTCCTGGTTTAAAAAACTATTTTGAACAGATTCTTAAGAAAGAGATTGAAATTGCCAATCCTTTTGCTGATATTTTTTACCCGCCAATTTTGGAAAAATCATTAAAAGAAATGGGGCCAAGTCATAGCATAGTTGTGGGTACGGCTTTAAGGGGACTGGAAATTTAGCATGTTGGAAAGACAAGTTTTAGTTAATGGATTGAAAACAAATTACAAGGTTGCAGGGCAGGGGCAACCTGTTTTTATTTTACACGGCTGGGGCGGCTCTTCTGAATCTTGGATTAAAGTTCAGGAGATTTTAGCAGGTCAAGGTTATAAAGTAATTTGTCCTGACTTTCCTGGTTTTGGAAAAAGCGCTTTGCCTCCGGAACCCTGGAGGGTGGAGCAATATGCTGAATGGTTAAATAATTTTATTAAAGAAATCAAAGCTAAAGAGCTGGGAACAGGAGAGCCCTTTTTTCTCTTAAGCCATTCATTTGGCGGAAGAGTGGCGATTAAATTTAGCGTTCAATATCCGGAAAAATTAAAAAGTTTAATTTTGTGCGGTTCAGCCGGAATTAAGCTTAAACCAAGTCTAAAAACCAAAATGATTTTCTATTTGGCTAAAATAGGGAATACTATCTTTGACTCAAAATATTTGGTAAAATTCAAAAATAGAGCCAGAAAAGTTTTATATCTCTTTTTAGGAAGAAATAAAGATTATGTAAGAGCTCAGGGAGTTATGAGAGAAACGATTAAAAGAGTTTTGCAAGAAGATTTATTGCCGGATTTGCCAAAAATCAAAACAAAAACCTTAATTGTTTGGGGCAAAGAGGATAAAATGGTTCCTCTAAAATGCGCCTATCTTTTCAAGGAAAAAATTAGGAATTCAAAGCTTGAAATTTTGTCCAAAACAGGACATAGCCCCCATTTACAAAATCCCAAAAAACTTTCCGAAATTGTTTTAAAATTTCTTCAGGAGTAAGCTTTAAGCTTTAAGCTTTAAGCTTCAAGTTTCAAGTTTTAAGTAGTATGGTCATTTATTTAACTGTTATTTTTTGGTTGATTATTGTTTTTAAAAAACTTTGTTTTTGGG
This sequence comes from uncultured Candidatus Saccharibacteria bacterium, assembly GCA_964407555.1. Classification (GTDB taxonomy): domain Bacteria; phylum Patescibacteriota; class Minisyncoccia; order Minisyncoccales; family RBG-13-42-11; genus JAHXGL01. The sequence goes on along the minus strand of CAYOVW010000007.1, from coordinate 6,263 downwards.
TTTGGCTTTGGCAGCTAAAAGAATATCGGATTAAAAGATTTATTGACTACTTTCGGACTGAAAAAGGAAAAAAACTAATTATTAATAAATTATTCCTGATTAAATTATTGATTTTTTCAGGAGCAATGTTTTTTTTACCCATTTTAGCTTTTCTTATTCCTTTGATTTTTTTAATTGAAACTTTGTTTGTTGTTAGGCGTTTCTGGCAGAAAACTCTTATTGTTCCGGTCTTAACCCTGAAAACCGGTATTATTCTTTTTATCGGTGCTTTGCTAGTTTTATTTTACTTAATCGGTATGTTAGTAATTCTATTTTGGCAAAATGTTTTATTTTTGCCAGGCCTCTATTTTGCTTATTTTTACCTTTATCTTTTAGTTTTTGATCTTTTAACGCCAATAATTTTTTCAGGATTGGTTTTGGTTTTTCAACCTTTAACCTTGATATTACGCAACAGAATGATTAAAAAAGCAAAACAAAAAAGAGCTAAATTCAAGGATTTAATAGTTGTTGGCATTACTGGTAGTTATGGCAAAACTTCTACTAAGGAATTTTTGTTTTCCATTTTATCTGAAAAATTCAAAGTTCTTAAAACTAAAGAACATCAAAATACCGACCCGGCTCTGGCTCAGCATATTTTAAATAAATTAAATCCCGAACATCAAATTTTTATTGCTGAGATAGCCGCTTATTCGCGAGGAGAGGTAAAATCCGCCTGCGATATTGTTAAACCCAAAATCGGAATTTTATGCGGGGTTAACGAACAGCATTTAGCTCTTTTTGGTTCGATGGAAAATTTAATGTCAGCAGAGGGCGGAATAGAATTAATTGAAAGCCTGCCTAAAGATGGTGGTGTTATTATTTTGAATAAAAGAAAAGATTTAAGAGTCAACCATCTTAAATCTCGGATTTTTTGTTCGGTGAAAGAAAAGTTAGATTTTTGGGCAGAAGATATTAAGGTAGAAAAAGATTATTTATTTTTTAAAATTTGTTCAAAAAAAGAAGGTCCAGTTTTGTTTAAAGTAAATTTGGTTGGCGCTCAAAATGTGGAAAACGTTTTGTTGGCCGCGGCTTGCGCCAAAGAACTGGGAATGAATTTAGATGAGATTGCTAAAGCTTGTAAAAAAATAAAACCTTTAGAAAAAACAATGCAGATTAAAAAAGGAATTAATGGGCTGGTCATTGTTGATGATTCTTATTCGGCTAATCCTGACGGCGTAATTGCCGCTTTGGATTATTTAAAGATTTTGCCCAGTACAAACAAAAAAATAATTATTATGCCCTGTTTGATTGAGCTTGGTCCGGCCGCTCAAAAAGTTCATCAAAAAATAGGAGAAAAAATTGGCCAGGTTTGCGATTTAGCCATAATTACGACCAAGGAAATGTTTGAAGAAATAAAAAAAGCAGCGCTCGAAACCGGGCTGAACGAAAAAAACATTCTGTTTATGGAAAACCCAAAAGAGATTTTCGCAAAAATAAAAAGCTTTTCCAGGTCGGGCGACGCAATACTTTTAGAAGGCAGGCTGCCAGCTGAACTAATAAGGCAAATAATTATATGAATTTCTTGAAACCAATTTCAATCTCTTTATCGCCAAATACGGAAAAAGATGATATCTGGTTGGCTTTGAAATTACTTTTTCGACCCTGGCATTGGAAGGTCGGCGCAAATCAGCGCCTAAATCAGCGTGAATCAAAGGTTCAAAGGTTAGAAAAGGAATTTAGAAAATATCTTAATATTAAAGAGGCGATTTCTTTTAACAGCGGCCGAACAGCTCTTTTAGCGATTTTGAATTCTTTAGCATTAAACAAAAATGATGAAGTTTTAGTTCAGGCGTTTACTTGCAACGCGGCAATAAATCCTATAACTTGGGCTGGATTAAAGCCGGTTTATGTTGATTGCGATGAGAAAACTTTTAACATTGACTTAGAAGATTTAAAAAGAACCCTTCGGCAGGCTCAGGGCAAGACCCTTCGGCAGGCTCAGGGCGAGACCCTTCG
>CAYOVW010000007.1:0-4168 GCA_964407555.1 uncultured Candidatus Saccharibacteria bacterium | reverse complement strand
CCCTTCGGCAGGCTCAGGGCAAGACCCTTCGGCAGGCTCAGGGCGAGACCCTTCGACAGGCTCAGGGTAAGAAACCTAAAGTGTTAATGGTTCAACATACTTTTGGCTTGCCAGCTAATATGGATAAAATTTTAGAAATTTGTCAAGAAAATAATTTAATTTTAATTGAAGATTGCGCTCATTCTCTTGGCGCAATTTACAAAGGTAGAAAAGTAGGTACTTTTGGCCGGGCCGCTTTTTTTAGTTTTTCCCGCGATAAAATCATCTCTTCGATTTATGGCGGAATGGCTGTAACCAATGATAAAGAATTGGCTGAGAAAATCCGCGCTTTCCAGAAAAAAATTGACTATCCTTCTTATTGTTGGATTTTACAGCAACTTTTACATCCAATTTTAATGAATTGGCTGATTCTGCCATTTTATAGATTTTTCGGCAAATATCTCTTAATATTATTTCAATGGCTGCATATTTTGTCTAAAGCGGTCCATTGGAAAGAAAAAAGAGGCAGAAAGCCAGATTATTTTCCAAAACGACTTCCCAGTGCTTTAGCTGTTCTTGCCTCGGATCAATTCAAAAAAATAGAGAAGTTTAATGAACATCGGAAAGAAATCGCTAATTTTTATTTTGAAAAATTAAAAAATACTAATTTTGAATTGCCGGAGGTTCCACAATATCAAGATAATATTTTTTTAAGGTTTACCATAAAGTGCCCCAAAGCCCACCAAATAATCAAAAGAGCCTGGCAGAAAAATATTTTAATAGGGGATTGGTACACAAATCCAATTGCTCCAAATGATACAAAATTAGATAAATTACAATATAGGTTGGGCTCTTGTCCAAAAGCGGAAAAATTAACCAAACAAGTTTTGAATCTGCCAACCCATATTAATATCTCAAAAAAACAAGCTCAAAAAATTGTAGATTTTTTATTACAATGGAAATAAAAGAAATAAAAGATAAAAATATTTGGGAGAATTTTCTTTTTATTGTTCAGGAAAAGACTTTTTTGCAGTCTTGGAATTGGGGAGAATTTCAGCAGAGGATGGGGAATAAGATTTGGCGATTAGGCATATATAATAACGGAGAACTGCTCTCTGTTGCTTTAGTAGTTAAAATTATCGCCAAAAGAGGAACTTTTTTGTTAATTCAACATGGGACACTTCTTAAAACTTATAACTTGAAACTTAAAACCCAAATTTTAGAAAAATTATTACAAGAACTAAAAAAGATCGGCAAAAAAGAAAATTGCAGTTTTATTAGAATGGCGCCACTTTTATTAAGAAATGAAGAGAATAAAAAACTATTTCAAAATCTAGGATTTCACGAAGCAGGCATGCACGCCAGCGCTTATCAGGCAACCTTGAAACTTGATATTTCGTTGCCAGAAGAAACACTTTTGCAAAATATGCGCAAAACAACGAAATATCTTATTCGTCAGAGTTTGAAAAATCCTGAACTGGAAATTATTAAAAGCAATAAAGTAGAAGATGTGAAATTTTACGACAATCTTAATCAGGAAGTTGTTAAGCTTCATCAATTTATTCCTTTTTCTTTTGAATTTGTCAAGAATGAATTTGAGGTTTTCGCAAAAGACAATCAAGGATTGCTGTTTTTGGGAAAATATCAAGGAAAAATTATTGCCGCGACTTTAATTGTTTTTTGGTCCGGTATTGGCTTTTATCATCACGCCGCCTTATTGCCTCAATATCGCAAAATCCCGATCGCCTATCTCTTGCAATGGGAAGCAATAAAAGAAGCGAAAAAGCGAGGATGTGTTTTGTATGATTTTTGGGGATATGTTGACCCTAAAAAACATTCAAAACATCCTTGGGCTGGCCCAACTTTGTTCAAGCTCGGTTTCGGCGGCAAGCCGTATCAATACATTGAAACCCTTGATTTGCCTCTTTCCTGGAAATATTGGCTAACTTATATTTTTGAAAAAATAAGAAAAATAAAAAGGGGATTATAAAAAATGTGTAAATTAAGCTCAGCTAATCAAATCTCCAAAGTACCGGCTGTCCTTTGCTCCAGCGAGCAAAGCCAGCCTGCGTTCTCGCCTCGCCACCCTCGTTTTACTCGGGACCATGCTGGCGAGGTTGCGAAAGCTACTTTGGAGATTTATTAGCTGAGCAAGATGTAAATATAAAAAATGAAAAAGAGGCAATATCTTAGAAAACCTCATAGATATAAAAGAAAAAAGACAATTTTCAGCAATCGGTTTTTTTGGTTGGGGGTTTTGGCAATAATTATTAGTAGCGGACTTTTTTATGTAATTTCTTTTTCTTCCTGGTTTCAAATTGATGAGATTGAAATTAAAGGAAATAAAAAAGTTCCCGAGCAAGCAATTCAGGAATTAATTCGACCCCACATAGAACAGCAAATAATTTTTTGGGAAATGTCCGAATCGGAACGATTCGGAATTTCAATGTCCGAATCGGAACGATTCGGAATTTCAACAAAAAGCATTTTCTTGGTTAACTTAAAAGAACTGGAAAAAAATATTTTAAATGAATTTCCCTTAATAGCCAATGTTGAAATTGAGCGGAAATTTCCTAAAACAATTCGGATTGTAATAGAAGAAAGAACAGCAGTCGCTGTCTGGTGTCAGGTTCTTTCTTTTCAGCAACCGGAACAAGAAGAAAAGAATTGTTTTTTGCTTGATAAACAGGGAAAGATTTTTCAGCGCGAAAAACAAATTCAATCCTTACCTAACCTGCCTAAAATTATAGACAGAGAAAACAAGCCTATTTTTGGTTTAGGAGATAAAGTAATCAGGGAAAAAAAATTGTCTCAAATTTTAGACACTCTTTCTGTTTTAGAATTAGAAATAAAAATCCCGATTAAAAAAGTTGAAATAATTTCTGTTCATAAATTAACATTTAAGACCTTAGAAAACTGGGAGATTTATTTTAATCTTCAAGCTGATATTGAATGGCAGCTTACTAAGCTGAAAGCGGTTTTAGAAGAAAAAATTCCTCTTGAAAAAAGACCAGATTTAATGTATATTGAACTAAGGTTTGAAGACTTTGCTTCTTTCAAGTATAGAATATAATTGGGAACAGAATTGAGGCTTGCCTAGTGGGGTCAGACCCCGCATTGCTAACTTGAAAAAACAAACAACTGGGCAAACACTGCTGTTAGGTCTTGACAATATTATTCAGTTTGTTGACAATATAATAAACAATGTTCTTTTTGATTTATCAAATTTATTGCGGGGTCTGACCCCGAGATAAAATGAGCAGGTTTTCAAAAATAATTTTATCGTTTAGTATAGTTTTAATTTCTGTTTTTGTAATGGCCGGGTTTCAGAATAAGGCATTAATGTCAGAGAACCTGACGCCTGCGCAAGAGCGTGAGGCACTTGAACAAGAGTTAAAGCTCTTAGAACAGAAGATCGCTCAATACGATAAAGATATTGCTAAAACTGAGAAAGAAAAGAGAACCCTTCAAAGAGAAATTCGTATTTTGAGAAGCAGAATAGGCAGATTAGACCTTCAAATTCGCCAAGGGAATATAATGATTGAAGACCTTGAATTGCAAATAGGGGATACTAAGCAGTCAATTATTAGAACTTCATTAGAAATTGAAGATGCAAAACAGAGCTTGGCCGCTATTTTACGGGCTATTCACGAAAAAAATCAAAAATCTCTGACAGAAATTCTTTTCTTGGAAGCAGAACTTTCTGATTTTTTTAGTCACTTGGTTGCTTTGGAAACTTTAAACCTTGAAAATCAGGAAATTCTGGGACAGATACTAAATCTTAAAGAATATCTTGAAGCTCAAAAACAAGCCCTGGATAGAGAAAAACAAGAGATTGAGAGAATAGCTGCTATTCAAATACTTCAGAAACAAGAAGGCGTGTCAGCGAAAAGAGAACAAGAACGTTTTTTAAGAATGACTGAAGCGGAATATCAGAGATATCTTAGAGGGAAAGAGGAAGTAGTAAAAAGGGCAGCTGAAATCAGAGCCAGAATTATTGAGTTAGTGGGTATACCAGACGCGGCCCAGCTTTCTTTTGGAGAGCTTTTAGATTTAGCCAAGTTGGTTCAAGGACAGACTGGAATAAGACCAGCTTTCCTGCTGGCGATTATTACCCAAGAATCAGCGCTTGGAAGAAATGTTGGACAATGTTATCTGAGTAAAGATGGCATAAAAACAGGAGATGGTA
>CAYOVW010000006.1:0-11124 GCA_964407555.1 uncultured Candidatus Saccharibacteria bacterium | reverse complement strand
CATTATCAGTTAAAACCCAAAGGAAATTAAATGAATATGTATCTGGCATTATGCAGGATTATGCTTAAAGGGGTCAGACCCCGCAATAAGTTGATAGAGAAATAGCTGAAATTATTTAACTAGCTCTCCAAATTTTAAGAATTCTTCACCGTCAAGGATTTTTTGAATTATCTCTTTTAGTTTTGGAATCTCTACTCTTATTTGTCTCATACTATCCCTATCCCTCAATGTAACTGTACCATCATTTAATGTTTGGAAATCACATGTGATCGAAGCGATCGTTCCTACTTCGTCCATTCGGCGATATCTTCTGCCAATAGAGCCCAATTCATCGTATTGGCAGACAAAATAAGGTTTTAATAATTGATAAATTTCTTTGGCTTTTTTAACTATTTCCGGCTTGTTTTTAACCAAGGGCAAGACAGCAACTTTAATTGGCGCCAAATCTTTATCAAGTTTAAGCACAATTTCATTTTCTTTTACTGATTTTGTGGTTTTGGTCCGACCTCCTTTAACTTCCTGATAGGCCTCGCAAAGAAAAGCTAAAAAAGATCTTTCCGCTCCAACCGATGTCTCAATAATATGAGGGAAGTATTTTTCTTTTGTTTCCTCGTCATAATATCTTAAATCCTGGCCGGAATACTTGGCGTGATTAGATAAATCCCAATCTCCGCGATTATGAATTCCTTCAATCTCTTTCCAGCCAAAAGGAAATTTATACTCAATATCAATTTGTTTTTTAGCATAATGAGCCCTTTCTTGCTTAGGAATTTCAATTGCCCTTAGATTCTCTTTTTTAATGCCTAAACCCAAATACCATTTTATTCTTTGCTCTTTCCAATAATCAAAAAACCTGTCTGCTTGTTTGGGTTCGCAAAACCACTGCATTTCCATTTGCTCAAATTCTCTCATCCGAAAAAGAAAATTTCCAGGCGTAATCTCGTTGCGAAACGCTTTGCCAATTTGGGCAATGCCAAAAGGAATTTTTTGACGAGAGGAATTCAAAACATTTAAAAAATTAACATAAATTCCCTGACAGGTTTCTGCTCTTAAATAGGTTTTAGTTGCCTCATCTTCTACCGGCCCAACAAAAGTTTTCATCATTAAATTAAACTTTCTTGGATCAGACAGCTCTCCCTTACATTCAGAACATTTTCCATTTAATTTTACATGGGCAATTTCATCAACTTTAAATCTTTTTTTGCATTTCTTGCATTCTACTAAATTATCCGCAAACCCGGCTGTCAAATGGCCTGACGCCTGCCAAACTTTAGGATTCATTAAAATTGCCGCGTCCAAACCAACAATTTCGCCAGCTGGCGGATTTTGGAGTTGAGTCATTTCTTTCCACCAAGCTTGTTTAATATTATTTTTAAGTTTCTTACCCAAAGACCCAAAATCATAACAAGAACCAAAACCGCCATAAATCTCTGAAGACGGAAAAACAAATCCCCGGCGCTTGCATAACGATACAATTTTACTCATAAGATTATTCATATTTTTGCAAGAGGCGAGGTTAGCTTCCCGAGCGATAACAGGGTTCACTGAACAATTCCCATTTCTTCGGTTATAAATGGATCGTCTGGCAGGGAAGTATTAATTGAGTAATCACTTACCTTTATTGTCTGCTTTGTCCAAGCGTCTTCGCCGGAAATTTCAACTTGGCCAATAATTTCCGGGGTTTGGCCTCTTTGAAAATCATCAGGAGTAAAACTAACCTGAAAAGCAATAACTTGCTCAGGCGCTCCGGGCTCCAAAAAGTCAAGGCTCCAGACAAGTTCCCGGGTCATTAAGTCAAAAGTAAGCTTAACGTCCTGGTCTGGAAAAATCTTAGCAGTCAACTCGGCTTGCTCAGGCAAAATGGATCTTACTTTTACATTTTCAACCTTGTTATAATAATTTTTAGCCTGCCAAATAATAGTATAAGTGGTGGCTTCGCCAACCCTGGCTGGGATTGGGCCAAAATTTCCAAAAACCTCATCCTCAAAAAAGCCCTTTTGCTCAATCTTTAATTTGGCATTTACTTTATTTACAAACTCTTGCTCTATTCCGGCAATTGAAACTCTGTTCCTAATCGTCGGGTTAATAATTTGAGGAACAGGTTCATCTTCTATTGTTATCCAAAATTCAACTTTCCCTTGAGCCATTGGCAAAAGAGTTCTTAATTCAGGCATTATTGTATGGTCCCAGATAATAATTCTGCCTCCTTCAGCGACTCGGCCATTTTCAGTGCTCAAAGTATAATGGTCAAATAATTCGCCTTCCAATCTTACTATCAAGAGCAAATCTTCTAAAATAGTTTGGCCAAGATTCTTAAAGAAAATCTCATAATGCAAGAGTTCGCCCGGATTAGCAATATGGCCTGGCGATTTATTAACCTGTTGAAAAATGTGAAGAAAGGGCTCAATAATTTCCACTCCCTGAACTATTTCTTTTAAAACCACAAATCGACCTTCCTGCCATTGGCCAAGTTGAGCTTTAAAAATCTTTGTTTCTCTTGCTTCGCCAACCAATCTCCCTTCAATGTCTATCCGACCTCCCTCTCCCCGATTCAAGAGTCCAATATTCCATTCAGTTTCTTCTAGAGCGGTCGGCTGGCTTTCTAAAAATTCAAAACCAACAGGATAAGAAATTTTTACTCCTAAATCTAAAAGGGGCCAGGCAGAATTAGAAAAGTAATTTAGAGAAAAATCAAGCAAACGCGGAGCTTCAGTTCGCGAAGGAAGGTCAAACTCAAAGACAATCGGGACATCTCTAATCAAAGTGGTAAAAGTGGTAGAGGACTCAAAAATGGCTTGCAAGTCTTTTGGCCGAAAAAGTAAAAATGCCTGGGACGTCTTAGTTTCATTCTCCCTGCCAAATAACCGAGCGCTAAAAGAAAAACTTCTTTCCTCTCCGGGATGAATATCTTCTAATTGCTTGATAACCCTTATCGGATTTCCTCCTTTAGGCAAAGAATGCTCTGGATACTGGAAAATAAGCTCAACATCTTCTAAGCTAATTTGGCCTTCATTTCTAATCCTGACTGTATATTCAATTTTTTCAGCCATTTCTACTTCTGCTGGGCCTAAAATTTCTAACCTAACATCTTCTTTGGAAAAAGCCATTTCCTGCCAATGCCAAAAACCAACCAAGCCAATACCAGCTACTAAAACTACTAAAAAAAATATAAATCCTGTTTTGAAACTCACGATAGTGTCAAATTTTATTCCTGGCTAGATTATATCATTCCGTTAGAAATTTGCAACTTCTAACGAGGTATCGCAAATAAAACAAAAAAACCCCTTTTTCAAAAGCGGCGCGCCCAATTAAAAATTTGGGAATTAATCTATTCCTCTTGTTCTTATTTCTCTATTTCCGGTAATCCTGTTCCGCCAAACACATTTTTTTCTTGAGTTCCCTCGCAATAGGACTGAATTACCTCGAAACTATTTACAAAGTTCTTAGAAATAGTTCTCTCAACCGCCTGTTTTTCAGTCTCGCTTTCTAGTCTCAGCTTACCTCTCAGAAGATTTTTAATTTTTTCCCTTAATTCCTTTTCTAATGATTCTTTATCTTCACTGGTAATTTTACCTTTTTCTATAGATCTTCTTAGGATTGTTTTTTTAAAAAGAGAATCAATTATATCTAATACATCTAAAGAAGAAACAAGGTTTTTAGCTGCGATTCTTTCATTATACTCGTCTAATTTTAAAGCTAACTGACGAACTCTATCTACATCTTTAGGTAATTCAAATTCCACTCTTTTTTCTTCCTCTCCCGCTTCAGTTGATTGTTTTTGCCAAAATTCAAGTTGCTCTACATGAATTAGTTTACTTTTAGTTTTTTTCTCTCCGTTTTCTTCATATTCTTTATCTACAACAACTACTCCTTCTGGAGTAAAACCGGCTACAAACCAACCATCTTCTAATTCTCCAGAATCTCCTTCTACTCTAACTTGCTGTCCATGTTTAAATAATTGTTCTTTTTTTTGTTCTGCTGTTCCTTCTGGTCCTGTTTCTGGCGTTTCCACTACTTCTTCTGGTTTATTTTCTCCTTTTCCTGTTGGTTCTCCTGTTCTTTCTGGGTTTGTCATAATTTTTTATTGTTTTATTTTATTGGATAATAGCTATTCTCGACCTTTTGATGATTTAACCCTATTATAAAAGCTTATAAAAGTCAACTTTTGAGATTTTTTTGAGCAATTCTTGGTCTTTGTCTTCAATTTTGAGTTTTTTTATTAAAGGTAAATCTTTGTTCAGGAAAATTCTTAAAATTTTAATAACATTTAAGGAAATTTCCTGCACAACCTTTGTTTTCTCTAGTTTCTGCGCTTGCCTCGGAAGGTTGTGGCCGCAATTTCTGCATATTATTCCTCCTTGCTCAGGGCCAAAATAGATTTTTTCCGGAATTATTCTTTTTTGACAAATTAAGCAGTGATAAAGTTCTGGTTGATACCCTAAAATAGAGATAAGGTTCCAAAAAAAATAATAATAGATAATTTTCAGTTTCCAGCCCTGGTTTTTCCAATTATCTAATTCTCTAAAACATTCGTTCAACAAATGCCAAATTTCTTTGTCCTGTTCTTGTTCTTTAATAAGAGCGTCTAAGGCCTGGGAAATCTTAAAAGCAACCGCTAATTTTTGAAGGTTATTTCTTATATTTCTAAAATTATCAATTAAAACAGCGTCGGTTAAAGTTTTGTGGGCTTTTCCTTGAATAAACTCAATTTCGCTCAAATAAAAAAGCTCGGCTCCGCTTCTTAATTTTGACTTAATTTTTCTAATCGCTTTTCCCAAAATCTCCAGCTTGCCATAATCTTTAGTATAAATGGTAAAAACTTGGTCTGCTTCTCCTCTATCAACTTTTTTTATAAAAACTCCTTGGGTCTGATAATGAATTGACATTTGATGTTTTATTTTATAGTATCATTATAGCACGATATCATGACAAGATTAATTTTTCAAATTATTGGCGGGGTCATTGCTTTTTGGCTGGCTGACCGGTTTGTTCCGGGAGTAGAATTTGTTGAACCTTTTTGGCAGACCTTGCTGTTAGCCGGCCTTGTTTTGGGATTGATTAATTTCTTTATCAAGCCAATCTTAAAATTAATTACTCTGCCTTTAAGAATTTTAACCTTAGGCCTTTTTGGTTTAATAATCAATATGGCAATTATCTGGGCGGTTGATGTTTTATTTCCCGAATTAATTATTCAAGGAATTATCCCTCTTTTCTGGACCACTCTTATTGTCTGGATAATAAACTTTCTTTTAGGAAACAGCATTCCCAGAAAACGGAGCCGATGTTTGTCTGGTTAAAAAATATGTCTTGTCCTTTTTGCAAACAATCATTGGAAAAAATAATTTTTTATAATGTTGAAATAGATTACTGCCCTGCTTGTCTCGGTCTATGGTTTGAGGAAGATGAGTTAAGGTTGGCGAAAGACGAAAAAGATAAAAACATAAGGTGGCTGGACATTGACCTTTGGGATAAAAAAACCTCATTTAAGATTTCTCCTGGGCAGAAACTTTGCCCTGCTTGCCGCTTCCCGCTTTACGAAGTAGATTACGGAGATTCTCAAATTAGAGTTGACCTTTGTAATTTATGCCAAGGAATCTGGCTGGACCGAGGAGAGTTTAAAAAAATTATTGAATACCTAAAAAACAGGGCTAATTATGAAGTTTTAAATAATTATACTAAAAATCTGGTTCAGGAATTTTGGGAAATTTTTATTGGTCCGGAAACTCTAAAAGAAGAACTCCTTGATTTCCTGGTTATTCTAAAACTTCTCAACTATAAATTCGCTATCCAACACCCGAATATCAGCAAAACAATCTCTGAATTACCAAAATAAGGAGGGGTCGGATAGTGGCTTATTCCAACGGCCTGGAACGCCGTGCCCCGCAAGGGGCTCGTGGGTTCGAATCCCACCCCCTCCGCAAATAATCTCAAATCCCATAAAGGTATTTTCGATTGTTTGCGGAATCTTTTGAATAAAATTCGAATGCATTCAAGCTTTTAGTTTATTATTTTGTCAATACCATACTTCTAACAAGGTCAAGAATCCAAAATATAGGATGGCATCATGCAACTATTTGACTTGTTAAGCAAGATAGGATATAATGTGATTAGACCGATAAGTCGAGTATCTTAAACCAAGGCTTCATAGTTGAAAAATTAGCGAAGAACTTAAGTAAGCGACTTAGAGTCATCCTTTGACAAGCTCAGGATGATACTGAACTTGTTGAAGTGTTATTAAAGGTCGCTTTTTAATTAGAATTAGACAAAGAACACAATACAATGTTTAAAAAGTTTGATGAAGATTCTCAAGGAGGAAGTTTCCAGCGCCAAATGTTTGACGTTTCCAGTCTAAACATTAAATGCCGCGATTGCGAAACGCCAATAACCCAGCTGCCTTTTGATCCTGACCCCTCAAGGTTGGATTCTATTCGCTGCCGGGACTGTCTGCGTAAATTCCGAGAACAAAGACCAAGAAGGTTCTAACTCTTTTGGTCATAATGTTAAAGGGCTCCTCCACTTTCTACCTACCGGGAGGGGCCTTTTGATTTGACTGAGATTATGTTAAAATAAAAACATGCCCCGTTAGAAGTCTTGGGCATAAAAATTTCTTTAAGAAATTTTTATGCAAAACACTAATGGGGATATAAATAAAAAAATATGAAGTTGTCATAAATTAACATTATGTTAAATAAGACAGACTTCTAACGGGACATGTTAATCTTTTGGATTGTAGTTTTTATTTTAAGTTTAGCGTTTTTGATAAAATCAGCTGATTGGTTTGTGGAAAGCGCTGAAGAAATCGGATTGGCTTTTAAAGTTTCGCCTTTTATTATCGGAGTAACCGTGGTTGCTCTGGGCACTTCTTTCCCGGAGTTGATTACATCGCTTTTTGCGGTTTTTAGAGGCGCAACAGAAATTGTAACCGCTAACGCGCTCGGTTCCAATATTGCCAACATTCTTTTGATTGTCGGTCTTTCGTCTGTAGTTGCCCGAACCCTTATTGTCAGAAAATCTTTGATTGACTTAGACGCTCCTCTTTTGGCGGCGTCAACAATGCTTTTTGTTTTTATTATGTGGGACCAAAAGATTGTTGTTTGGGAGGGGCTCTTGCTTGTTTGCGCTTTTGTTATTTATCTCTTATATACAATTTTCAATAGAGGAGAAGAAAGAGAGCCGGAAGAAAAAGGAGTTTTTCGAATAACTCCCGAAGAAATAGTTGAGGTTTTGCCGTCTCGTGTTGAAAGAAGAAAGAAAGCAGATTTAAAAAAACAAGCAATTCTTCGGCCTGAACTCGGCCCAAAAACCCTCTTTTTTTTAGTTCTCGGAATGGTTGGTTTAGCTATTAGCGCTTATTTTACCATTGAATCAGTAATCAAGCTGGCTGGTTTTTTTCAGGTCGCTACTTCTCTTATTGCTATTATTGCCGTTGCGGTTGGCACTTCTTTGCCGGAGTTGATGGTTTCTGTAAGGGCAGCTTGGGCGAAAAAATACGAAATTGCCCTGGGAAATGTTTTTGGTTCAAATATCTTTAATATTTTATTAGTGGTCGGAATTCCAAGCTTAATCCGTCCTTTAATTGTGGACAATCTTACTTTTACCATTGGGCTTCCGTTTTTGGTGGTCGCGACTCTGCTTTTTGTTATTTCCGGGATTTCCAGAAGGATTCATATCTGGGAAGGAATGATGTATCTTTTGATTTATCTTTTCTTTGTAGTTAAGGGTCTAATGTTTTAACATATGCTTTACATAGTCGGTCATAAAAATCCAGACACTGATTCAATTGTTTCCGCTATTGCCTATGCTTATTTTTTGAAAAAACAGGGCCAGGAAGCAAAAGCTGTTAAGGCGGGTCCGATTAATTTGGAGACTAAATTTGTTTTAGAAAAATTCGGATTCGCTGAACCGACCTTGATTAAAAATGCTTCAGGGAAAAAATTGATTTTAGTTGACCACAACGAAAAAAAGCACATGCCTAACGGCGACTTTGAAATTTTAGAAATTTGGGACCATCATTGTTTTAATTTTTCCTATCCGTCAGCGATTTTTATTCATTGCGAACCGGTCGGAGCCACAGCCACTATTCTGGCTAAAGAATTTTTTAAGAAAGATTTAGAAATTCCAAAAGAGCTGGCCGGTCTTTTGATTTCCGCAATTTTATCAGATACGATTATTTTTAAGTGCCCGACAACAACCACTCTTGATAAAGAAATTGCTCAAAAATTAAATGAAGATTTAAAGCTTGATTTTGTTCTTTTTGGCAAAGAAATAAAAAGAGCTGGAATGGATTTTGACGCTCCGATTAAAGATTTAATCCAACGCGATTTTAAAGAATATCTTTTTTCCGGCCGCCAAATAGGAATTGGCCAGATTCAAATTCTTGAAATTGACGAATTTCTTAGAAAAAATAAAAAAGAAGAAATTATTAAGGCCATGGAAGAAATTAGAGAAATGAAAAAATACGACTTGTTAGTTTTTATTTTAACAGACATTTTCAAACAGGGCAGCGAAATTTTTTGCTCTGGCCAGGAAGAAAAAGTAGAAAGAGCGCTTGGGGGAAAATTTAAAAATAATTCTTTTTGGGTTAGCGGCTTGATGTCAAGAAAAAAACAGGTGGTTCCTCTTTTTGAGAAAATTTTTAATCAATAGGAGGCTGTGGAAAACTCCCTTGATAGAGCTTGACAGGTATTTTAGCAGTGATAGAATTTAAAACGTTAGAAATATAAAAGAAAACAAAATTTAAAAATGACCAAAGAAAACAAAAAGAAAAATAATTATCACAAAATTGCCATTGTTTCAAAACGAACCGGCGGCGTTTTGAGAATTCTTTTTAAAAAAATGATTTGGTGAAGGGGTTTAAAAAATATTTATCTTTTTTAACGTTAAACCCCTTAGCCATAGGGGTTTTCGCATAAATATGACAAAAGAAAGAGTTTTTTATTTAACTAAAAAGGGATTAGAAAAAATAAAAAAGGAGTATCAGAGCCTTAAAAAACTTAAGCTTGCTAAAACAAAAGGAGAATCGCCCGAGCTTTTGCATTCCGACGGCTTAAACCCGGAATATCTTGCTTTTCAGGAGGATTTAAATTTTCTGGAATCTAGATTAATGGACATTGAGAACATCCTTAAAAACGTTGAATTGATTAAAATCCCGCCTAAGTCAAAACAAAATGTTGTCAATTTAGGAGCAACTGTTGTAATTGAAGCTGATAAACAGCTTGATGAATTTACCATTGTCGGCACTTTAGAGGCCAATCCTTCCTTGGGTCTGATTTCCAATGAATCACCAGTAGGCAAAGCTCTTTTGGGGCATAGAGTCGGCGACAAAGTTGTGGTTTCTTCCGCAATCAAAACAATTTATAGAATTAAAAAAATAAAGTACCGGACGGTTTAAACTAATACATTTCCAATCCCTAAGCTTTAGAGGGGGGTTTCCCCTCTTTTTATTTGAACAAATTATGCTAAAATTAATACATTATGGAAAACCTTCTTAATTTTTTAATTGAAGTTGGGAAATTAAAGAGAATAAAAAGGAAGGGGTGGCTACTAAGAAAGGTCAAAGACCCAGAAACAATCGCTGAACATACATTTCGGATGACATTAATGGCCTGGCTTTTATGCCGCGAGAAGAAGCTTAATATAAATAAAGTTCTTAAAATATCTTTAATCCATGATCTTTGCGAAGTTTATGCTGGAGACACTACTCCTTATGATAAAATTCTCCCAAAAGACAAAAAGAAATGGAAGGAAATATTCAATAAATGGCCCAGATTACCAAAAACAAAAAAAGAAAAAATTTTCCTTGAAAAATATAAAAAAGAGGATAAAACTTTAAAAAAACTTATTTCAAAACTTCCACCCACTTTAAAGAAAGAGATAACGAGCTTGTGGAATGATTATGAGAAAGGATTAACGCACGAAGGAAGATTTATTCGTCAGGTAGACAGAATAGAAAATTTATTACAGGCCTTAGAATATTGGAAAAAAGAAAAGAATTTCGCAATTGAGCCTTGGTGGATACAAATAGAGGAATTAATAGATGATCCGTTGCTGCTTGAATTTATGAAAGTTTTAGAGAAAAAATTCCATCGAAAATAAAAAAAGGAACTTATCTCTTTAGTTCGAAAGAGCTGCTAAAACTTTGTACTTGACGCAAATTGATGCTGCGATAAAATTAAAGTAGTATTTTAGCGAATTAAAGGTCGAGACGCATTTTTAACAAAGAAAAACAAATAAAGGATATGAAAAAAATATTTACTATATTATTTTTATTGATTTTGGTTGGTTTTACTAGCAGTCCGGTTTTAGCCCAAGAAGCTGAGGGGCCAGTAGTAAATCTCCCAGCAGGTCATATTGAAGCACCCTTACCTGAATTGCCCAATCCAGGATTAAAACCGGGCGACTTTTTCTACTTTTTAGATATGTGGGTTGAGGCAATTCAAGAGTTCTTTATTTTTAATCCCGAAGCCAGGGCTATTTTACAAGCCGAGCGAGCTTTAGAAAGAATTGCTGAGGTCAACGCGCTTTTAGAAGAAAAAGGAGTGGACGCGCCCGGGCTGGATGTGGCTGAAGCGAAAATTCAGCAGAATATGACCAGAGCAGCTGAAATTCTTGAAAGACAAAAAGCTCGGGGAATAGAAATTGCTCGCCTGGCGAAGAGATTAGACGATGAATTTGATGCTCGTCAAGATTTACTTGAGGCTGTTTTTGATTTAGAACAAGCCCGGCTTGATGCTCGAAAAAAAGAAATCAGATTAGCGATTAGAGAAGCTCGGGTAATAAATGATTTTGAGAAACTCGCTGAATTAAGAGTTGCCTTAAAAGATATTGGGGCTCAAAAAGAACGATTAGATATTCGTGAAACTCGTTTAGCGGCAATGCTTGATATTGAAGAAGAACGCCTAGAATTAAAAATGGAAATAGCAGAAAGAGAATTGGATATCTTAGAAGATGAGATGGAAGAGCTTTTTGATGAGAGAGAAAGAGAAAAGGAAAAAAGGTTTGAACAAAAAGAAAGGGCTTTATGGCTTCAAGAGGAGGCTTTGGAAATTCAATTAAGACAAGCAGTTTTGGCTGAAGACATAGCTTTGGCTGAAGAAATTGAAGCTAAGCTGGTCGATTTAGAAC
>CAYOVW010000005.1:0-11660 GCA_964407555.1 uncultured Candidatus Saccharibacteria bacterium | reverse complement strand
AATTCCTGACCAATGCCTGACAAAGCCCGGCCGCAATATCTTCAATAGAATGGCCAACCTGCTGTTTATGAATCATATCTGACTCGGCAAAGATTGTACAATTCTTGCAGAGAAATCCATTAACCAGATAGCTATGGGTTTCTTCTACTTCTAAATTATATGTTTTGATATTTTTTACTTTTTCTTTTTCAATTTTTCTAATAGGATAAAGAATATATTCTTCTTTGTTGTAAGCAATCTGATAAGTTCTCTTTCTTTTCTTACGAAACTCTTGAATTTGCTGAGAGGGTTTTATTCTTAAATCTCGGAATAATTTTTTCATTTGTTCTCCTCCTAAATTTAATTTATAAAGCGGGTGTTGTCTAATAATTGGGTTTTTTCTTCCTTTTATTTGACTTGTAACTTCTCCAAGTTCATCTTCAAAATATCTCTTTTTCGAACAAATATAGCCACACTTCTCTAAGATAACATACAATCCCTCAATCAAAGAAGGAGAAGAACTATAAAAAGTTAAATGATCCCCGCAACCATAGCTACCATCTCCTCGCCAAACTCCTTTAATCAATTGCATTAAATAGTTTTTTGGTAAACCAAAAGCCCAATAAGGAATTTTTTTATTTGGCGATTCTTGACCAAATTGCTTCAAAAAGAGATGGGCTGCTTTAGAATAAAAATTCAATTGAATGCCTTTTCCGGTGTAAAAATTTTGTCGAATTTTTCCTGTGCTAGTTTTGAAAATTGAAGACATTAAATTTCTAATATCTTCTATATATCTCCTTTCTGCCCCATTTAATGCGAACCCTACCGCATACTTACCTTTATTATCAGTATAGGTCGATCCTTCAGCTAAATAATAGCCCGCTAATCTCATTAAATTTTCATAAAAATCTTTTGTGATTTTAGAGATTTTAAAAAGTCTTTTCTTCTTATTCGCAAAATAAGATTTTTCAATTGGAATAGCTAAATTTCTTACTACATTTGTCACTAGAGTATTATGTTTTGGAGTAACAATTAAATCGTAAGGTTCCAAATCTTTAACTTTTATCCATTGAGGAAAATAATTTTTGTAGAAATCTAATTTACATCTGGGTCTTATATGTTTCTTATCACAACCCTCTCTACAAATATATTTTGACTTTTTGTCTTGGAATTTTCTGTAAGGACAGAATTGAATTTTAACCGCTAAAACCGGATGCTGACTAGTAAGAATTAGCGGAGTATCTGATGAATATCTTCTATAAATTTTGTATAACCATCCTTTATATTTTCTTTCGTATTTTCTTATTACCTGCTTAAACTGACCTTTAGATAAAACAAAATCTCCTTCTCGAATATCTTTAATTGATTTTACTCCTTGGGAAGTTAATAGATAATTATCTTTAGTTAAGCATCGACCAGCAATATTCGTTGGCTTCTTTGATTTTAAGGCGAGTTCTCCGAAATTTTCAATCGGAATTCTAAGACGGCCGGCTTGAGCGTCAAGAAAAGCGCCGGTACCAGCTGCGCAAATCGTAGACATCGCAAAATCAACAGCTACTCCGTTTTCTAAAATAATAATTTTTGAGTCCTGGCCGCCGATTTCAATCACTGTTCTAACATCAGGAACAAAAAAACTGGCTCCTTTGGCATGAGCAGTAACTTCGTTTTTAATTAAGTCCGCTCCAATAATTACGCCGGCTAAATAACGAGCCGAGCCAGTAGCAGCCACTCCAGTAATTTCAATAGCAAGATTCTCATCCAGGAGCTGTTTTTTTAATTCTCTTAGACCTTTTTGAATGGCTCTGATCGGGTTGCCCTCGGTTCGAAGATAAAGAGAAGACAATATCTGGTTTTTCTCATCAATTAAAACTAAATTAGTAGAAATTGAACCGATATCAATGCCTAAAAAAGCGCTAACCCCGTTAGAAATTTTCATCCCGTTAGAAATGTTTCTTTTTTCTGACATAATAATTTTTAACTACATCAACAAAGGCTTCAAGCCGGGTATTAATTCCAGCTTCAGCTGCTTGTTCGTCTAATGATAAAGATAAAAACGGGAGGCCGCTTTGTTTGTGGATTTTTTCCAAAATCGGCCTAACAACGATTTCCGGCATACACCCAAAGGGCAAAAGTTGGATTACGCCGTCAAAGTCATTCTTAACGCAGTCTAACATTTCTTTTATCGCGTCCCGGCCATGGCCGCCAACCGTGGAGCGCAAATAGGGTTTTATTTTTCTCTGAAGAGACCAATCTATCCAGGGAAAAATAGTTTTTTTAATATGATATGAAAGATTCATTTCCCGATGAACTTCTATCCCTTGCTGGCCTAATTTCTTTTCTAAATCAAAATTTAGAGCGCTGTCGCTGACAAGATAAATTTCGCCGAGCAAGCCAACTTTGGGAGGATTCAATTTTTTATCAATTTTGATTTGAGAAAATTTCTGAAGGGTTTGTTTTTGAAGAAGAGAAATGTCTTGAAGCTTTTTAATTTTTGACAATTTTTCAAAACATTGCGATAAAACCCTGTCTGCCCGGCCTGGATTTACTTCTCTTGGCCTTAGAAAATTAGCTTTTTTTTCTAATTTTTCAATAAATTTAATTATCTTAAAAGCGAAGAAAAACGCTTTTAAGCATTGCACCAGCGAAATTTTGTTTTTATTTTTTATTTTTTTTATTTCAGAAAAAAATTTTTTAGAATTTAAATTCAAAACTTTAACCTTAAAACCAGCTTCTCTTAAGGCCTTTTCCTGAACCAGCCAATAATATCTCAAACGGCAGGAGCCCTTCAGATTTTCCCACATAAAAATAGTGTCCGCTCCTTTTTTAAGAGCTGGCAAATAACTGCCGATATTTACTTTAAATGGAAAACAAAAAAGCTCTGGAGAAAGTTTTGCTCCTTGCTCAATTGTTCTGGAATTGGTTTTTTCCGGGAGAATAACTGTCAGGCCCAGGTTTTCAAGCAAGACCTTAAAAGCAATGGTATAATTCCCCCAATAAGGAAAAGTAACAATCATTGATTTGGCAAGGTGTCTATAAACGCTTCTAATCTGGTTTGGATGCCGGCATCAGCAGTGTGTTCGTCAATCAGCAGATATAAAAAAGGAATTTTCTTGTCTTTGAACTCTTTTTCAACAAATTCTTTCAAGACCGCGTCGCAGCCGCACTGAAAAGAAGAAATCTCAATTGCTCCGTTAATGTCATAATTCAAAACTTCCTGAACCTTCCTCATTATTTCTTGTCCAAACTCCCAGTGAAACTTTGGCCATTCGAACCCCGCCTCTTTTGAAATTTGGATTTTATTAATCGGAACTTCGTCTATAAAGAGCGGTTCTACTCCTAATTCTTTTAGTTTTTCTTTCATTCTTAAATTAAGATACTCATCATATAAATTGTAAGGATGGGAGATTAAAACTATTTTTGGTGTCTGGAACTGAATTTTTTTAAAAAAATCCTGCTTGGTTTTTTCTTTTAATTCTTGCTCTTCCAAAGTAACGGTTTTTATCGCTCTATCTATTGTTTTTTTATCTTTTTTTAATTTCCCGCCTAATTTTTCAAGAGTTTTTTCAATTTTTTCTTTTCTTCGGTCAAAAGTTCCGGTTAAAATAGGCGTCTTAATTAAAATCTTTGCCAAGTCAGGCAAGCCAAAAAATTTCGGGCAATACTCAAGCTTTTCCTCATTGGTTTTTAATAAGGGAACAAAAATATAATCTGCTTTCCCTTCCAGCCAGAGAAGATGTCCCCAGAAAACTTTATTTGAAAAACAGGTTTCAGGGTCAGCCGCCTTAACCCCTTTTTCAATAATTTCTTTATTGGTCAACGGAGAAAGCAAAACTTTACAACCCAATTCTTTAAAAAAGGTCTCCCAAAAACAAGGTTGTTTCCAATAAATTAAAGCTCTTGGTATTCCAATTGTCATAACCAGCTCCCGAGGTTGCTTATTAAAATAGCGTCTTTTGTTTTGACAGGGTTTTTTGCTCTTCTTTTGAAAAAATCCTGATTTTTCCATAAACGCCGTCGTAGCCCGGCTCTACAAAAACCTTTCCTTCTCTAACCCGGATAATTCCTTCGACAATTTCCAGCAAAGTTGCTGCTTCCAGTTCTGAGCGAGAAACTTCAAGCAAAACATTAAACTCATTCTTGAATTTTTCAATTAAATTTTCATATTCTTGCGCAACCTGTTTTGTTTCTGAACCTACAGCCAAAGCGTCGGCAATTATCTCTGTCAATGGAATTAAACTCTTAAAAGGAATGGCGTTCTCCGGCTTAAAGCCATCCGGCCTGTCTGCTAATTCTTCCACTCTGTTCAAAACACCAATCGTCAAGGGCTTTCCGCAATTCGGACAAATGTTATTATATTTTTTTGATTCTTGAGGAGATAAATTAATCTGGCAGTCTCGATGCCCGTCATAATGATATTTTCCCTCTTCAGGAAAGAATTCAATCGTGTATAAAAATTTTGTCGGATCTTTTGCCTTTATAGCTTCAATTATGGCCGGATAACTTAATTCCGTATCAAAAACATTTGCCTCCCTGCCTATTTTTGCCGGACTATGGCTGTCACTGTTTGAGATTAAAGTAATTTTATCTAACGCTGACAGGCGCCAGTTCATTTTGGGATTACTAGACAATCCCGTCTCTCCAGCGTAAATATATTTTGAATATTCTTCAAAACATTCTTCAATGGAATCAAAGCCAGATTTAGAACCAAAGATAGAAAACCATGGGGTCCAAATATGGCTCGGGACAATTAAACAATCTCCTGAAATATTTAAAACAATTTTGGCTAATTCTTTGGCATCTAGCCCTAAAATCGGCCGACCGTCAGCTTTTAAATTTCCAATCCAGCCAAGATGAGCATTGATTTTCTCAACGACTTCAAAAGAAGGAGCAAAAACTATAATATGAATTTTTCTTGTTCTATTATTTTTAGAGTAGATACAGCTAATTTCAGCGGTTAAAATGAAACGAGTTTCAGAAGTAGAATTTTTTAACTTAAAAAGCCCTGCTTCGGCCGGTTCTAATTTTTCTCTTAATTCTTTAAACCAAGCAGGATGGGTAAAATCGGAAGTTCCTAAAACTTTAATTCCTTTTATCTTTGCCCATTTATCAAGGTTTTCCAAATCCATCTGAGAAGAAGTGGCTCGGGAATATTTAGAATGTAAATGAAAATCAGCAACAAATTTCACCCCGTTAGAAGTCTATCATTATACAACATATGGCTGATTTCAGACAGACTTTTGTTTTTGATTATCCCCCATCAGTGCCTCGCATAAAATTTTTCTTAGAAAAATTTTATGCCCAAGACTTCTAACGGGGTTCATAATATTTGGGAAATTGCTCCTAGCGCAAGAATCCCTATTAAAAAGTATAGCAAAATTAAAGGAATTTTTAAGCTGTATTCCGGCTGCCTGTCTCCTAATTTTTTAATTTTGCTAAAAATTAAAATAATAATTATTCCATCTATCGCGCCAATAATTGTGCCGACAAGACCAATTACTCCAATAAAATCGCGAAACCCGAGCAAAAATAAAACCAAAGGCAGGCCGCAAACAATAAAAGCAGACGCTTGCTTTGGAATTCTGAAATCATACTTCAAAATGTTTTTAAAATAATTTCCTAAGACCAAGAAAGAGGTAGCCACGGCTAAAATCCCAAATAAAGCCCCCAAAATAATAATTTGAGGCCCCAAAAAGGGCAAAAGCCCTTGAAAAGCTTCTGGGCTAGTTTTTTCTCCAGAAACGCCGACTATTACTAAAAAGAAAAGAGAATATAAACCAACAACAATAATACTTGCGAAGGTGATTATTTTTTTTAGATTTTTCTTTTCTTTAAAATTTCCTAAAATTTCTTTAATTTCCGGAATAGCTGACCAACCGATTAAAGAAAATAAAATCACTCCATAAGGCAGAAAAATATAATTGGTGTTGATTAAAACAAAGTTTTGAAAATTTATTTCAGGCAGAGCAAAAGCAAAAACCAGAAAAATTACTGAAAAAAGGGCGACATTCATTAAAAGTTCAGCCCGAGCAATCAATTTTATTCCTCGAAAAATAAAAAAAGATAAAATTCCCCAGAAAAGCAAATTGAAATAAAAAAAGGGTAATTCCGCTAAAATTGGAAAAAGCAATGAAAGAACAATTTTTAAGAAATCTCCACCAATAATAATAAAGGCCAGAAGGGCGCCGGTTATTCCAAAAACAGCTGAAAGAAAGGTTAGGATTTTGCCCCAATTTCCTAAATATTTCTGAGCGAAACCGGGCAAGCGGTGTTTTTCTTTTGTTCTTAAAACTATTTCGCCAAAAAATAAATGAATTAAAAGAACTGTTCCGCCCAAAAACAAAAGATAAAAAAAGCCGGGAACAATCCCGCTCTTTGAAACCACATAAGGAATGCCAAAAATGCCTGCTCCAATAATTGTTCCGGTTAAAACAGCTAGGGCAAGAATAAAATTTTTCTGAAACATATCAATAGACGTTCCGCCCGGACACCAAAGAAAGCTCTTCACCTACCTGAGCAAAGCGAAGAGTTAAGAAGAGAATTCATTCTCTTCGCTTAATCAAGAGCTCTGGAGTTCGACTACAATTTATACACTTTATATCCTTCTCGAACTTTTTGAGCAACCTTAAAACCAACTGAATCGCCCTTCTTGGCCTCTTCAATTTTTTTGTGATCAACTTCCATTGATTCAACGGTTTGGCTAAAATCAGTTTCGCCCCCAACAATGCGAACAGTATCTCCTATTTTAAGAGGCTTAAAAAGTTCAATAACCGCTACTCCGATATTGCCAAAATAGTGGCTAATTCTGCCTATTAATTGCCCTTGTTCAATATTTTCTCCTGGCATAATTTCGACGAGATTTCATCTCGTCTCAACGCTTCGCTTCGCTTGCGCGCTCAAAGAACCTTCGGTTCTTTTCGACGCTTCACTCGTTTTACCCGCTTGCGTTTTTGAATTTTTATTTTTATCGTTCGACCTTTGGGTAAATTTTTAACACTTTTTCCTGCTCCCATTTTAGCATATTTCTCTGAAAAATTATAGGTCAAAAATAAAACGCCCCCAGAGTATGTTCTGAAAGCGCATGATGATTTCTTTTTGATGAGGGGGAAAGCTCTTGACAAACTTGACACCTGTTTAAGTTTTCTGATTGGATAATAATCAGGCAGCTGCTTTTCGGGTCTCCTCTGTCAAAAACCCTTATCCATAGAGAACCAGTCTCGCACCCCCTCACTAAATTCCAATTATACTTATATTAAGAATTTTGTCAAGCTTTGTTTTACGGTTTATCGCCTCCTTTCAAAGATTTTACCAACCACATAGAAAGGCAAAGAAAAAGCCAGGGCTAATAACCCTAACATTGCAGCTAAAACCAATATCTGGCCCAGATGCTGATTAAAAATTACTCCTAAAAAATAAGGAAGAAAATCCAAATAATAAAAAATAATCCCTAAAACAAAAACAATTAATAATCCCCCAAAAGCATTTTTGAAATCCTGTCTGGATGGAACCAAACAAATAATTATTGAAATGGTTAGATAAACAAAAAGCCAGAATTGCCAACTCAACCAATGAGCCTGAACAAAAACAGGAATTCCCTGAAAAGCAACGCCAATACCCTGAACAAATGACTGAGAAAAATCTACCCTGTCAAAAACGAGCCCCAAATTAAAAAACCAGGCAAAAAGCCAAAGAGCGGCAATACCGCCTAAAATAGGCGCGAAACTAATAAGCAGTTTGCCAATAATTGGAATTTTAGGCGAGCTATGTCTGACATAACCGCCTTGCGAAGAAAAAAGATTAATTTCCCGAATTTTTGCTCCGGATAAAAAACAAGCTAAAGCGTGAGAAAATTCATGAATTATTATTCCAGGAGCAATAAAAAATCTATATTTTATTCCAAAAAGAATCTTGCTCCAAAGGTTGGCTAAAACAAAACTTAAGCCAAAAACCAAAACCAGCCAAAGAAAAACATTAAAACTTTGCTCAAGCATAAATTAAAACAGAGGAGTTATTTTGTCAGACGAGAAATTCTAATTAGCCCGGAACAAGGAATAATTTTAATACCCCTTTTTTCTAATTCATCTAAAAACAGATTCATTCCTAAAGAATCAGAAGAAATGTGGCCAGCAATAACCACGTTAATATTGGCTTTTTCCGCTTCTTCCCGATGCTTCTCTGAAATATGCATTCCAATAATTGTTCCGGCTCCAGCTTGAGCTAATTTTTCATAAATTTCTGGAGCCCCTTCAGTACCGCCGGTAATTTCTGTCAAAACAATTTTGCCGCATCGGCTTTCTTTGTTGCCAACAAAAATTTTAGGACCAGCACCAATTTTAATCGCCTCTTTATACTCTGGAACCTCTTTTAGAGATTTTATTATCTCTTCCAAAAAAGCTGGCTTATCTTTTTTTAATTTTTCATCAACAAATTTAGCAACAAGATTATCACCAGGAGTATGAACGCACAAAAATGGCAAATTAAGATGTAAGGCCATATCCACTGCCCGATTGTGATTAACCGGAGCAATTCCCCTGGCCACCTCTTCAATTCTTTTCTTCAAAAGTTTTTCAGCAATATTAATTGGCACTCCATATTGAGCTAAAATATCAACTTGCAATTGCATCACCTCATCTAAACCAGTTAAAGCTTTTCCCCGGGGGTGATGAGAAATAACCAGATCAATCTCTCCAATTTGCTTAGCTAAAAATAATTCTTCGCCGTCAATATCAACTCCAACTAAAATTTTTTTCACTTCTTTTTCGGGATTACCAAATAAAATTCTGGTATCAGAATAAGGATTTTCTAATCTTTCCAAATCAAACTCTTGTTTTTCCTCTTTTTCCATTTTGCCATACTTTTCTTTCAGCCGGCCAAGCATTTTTTCAATTTCTTCCTTGCCGCGAAAATCCGACTCTATCCCCATTTTTATGGCTAAATTGTATATTTCATTAATTGTCATAAAAAAACGTAAAGCGCAAAATTCAAAGCGTAAAACAACAGTGTAAAATTTAAAACATTTTTATTTTGAGTTTTGAGTTGTTATTTTGCATTTTTCGTTTTGCATTTTGCGTTTATTTTTTGGTATAATTCATCAATCTGCTTTTGCTGCCCTTTAATATCTAAAACTTCCCGACGAATCCGGGCCTTTTCTTTGCGAATATATTTGCGCATGCTTTTCGGAAGTTTGCTTTTTTTCATCTAAAATAAGTGTTTTTACGTTTTCTAAACTTTTGAATTTTGAATTGTAAGTTTGCATTTTGATGCTTCGGTTTTGCTCAGGATTGATGCTGAGCTTACCGAATGGATTGATTTTCTTACCCCGCACCTTTTGTCCATTGTTAGGGGTTAATTACTAATTTTTGCTAATACCTTTTGTCAATTATCAAAAGGTGCGGCGTGAAATTTTTGAATTTTTTATTATTCTCCTTTAATTACTGCTAAAGGTATTAAACGGGCAACCTTTTTTGAGAGCCCGGCCTGATGGACAACATCAGCTACTTGTTCCGCGTCTTTGTAAGCTAGAGGCGCTTCTTCAGCAATTCCCCTTATAGATTGGCATCTCACAATGATTCCTTTTGATTTTAAGATATTTATGACTTCCTGTCCAGAGACCCGCCGCATTGCCGCATGGCGAGACATAATTCTGCCAGCGCCATGAGCAGTAGAAAAGAATGCTTCTTTGCCCTCTTGAGTTCCTACTAAAATATAAGAAGCAGTGCCCATAGTGCCGGGGAGCAAAACCGGCTGGCCGACCTGGCGATATTTTTCCGGAACTTCCGGATGGCCTGACGGAAAAGCTCTGGTTGCTCCCTTGCGGTGAACAGCAACCTCGGTTTCTTTTCCATCAATTACATATCTTTCTTTTTTAATGATATTATGAGCTACATCGTATAACGCCCTCAAGGGAGAAGCTTTCTCTCCTAAAACATTCTTCCAGGCTTTTCTAATAAAATGAGTTATCATCTGTCTGTTTGCCCAAGCATAGTTGGCAGCTGAGGCCATGGCAGCAAAATATCTTTGGCCCTCGGGAGAATTAAAAGGAGCGCAGGCAAATTCCCTGTCAGGAACTTTAATTCTATACCTTTGCATAGCTGGAATCATTGTCCGTAAGTAATCGGTACAAACTTGATGCCCAAGCCCCCTCGAACCAGTATGGATCATAATTGCAACTTGATCCTTGAATAATCCAAAAGCTTCGGCTGTTCTTTCGTCAAAGATTTCTTCCACTTTTTGAACCTCCATGAAATGATTTCCCGAGCCGAGAGTACCAACTTGATCTCTTCCCCGATTTTTAGCATGACTAGAAACAGTGGAAGCATCGGCCCAGTCTAATTTGCCATTTGCTTCACAATTTTCAACATCCTCTTTTTCGCCGTAACCTTGTTCAATCAATCTTTGTGCTCCATCCTCTAAAATTCTATCAATTGCAGAAATATCTAATTTTATCTGCCTTCCTCTTCCCAAGCCAGAAGGAACTTCTTTTTGAATTTCAACTGCCAAATTTTCAAGATGAGGCTTAATTTCTTTTTCAGAATAATCTGATTTTAATAATTTCATCCCGCAATTTATGTCGAAGCCACAGGCACCGGGCGAGATAATTCCATCCGAAGTTCTTATTGCTCCCACAAATCCAATTGGGACGCTGTATCCTTCATGGCAATCAGGCATTGCTATACCATATTTTACTATACCTGGCAGGGTAGTTCCGTTTATTAATTGAGGTATTGATTGATCTCGAAATATCTCCTCTAACATTTGCTCTGAGATATAAACTCTAGCTGGGGCTCGCATATCTGGCCGAAAGGTTTTATGGATTTCCCACAAATAGTCATTTATTTTTCTGAAATCTTTTTTGTTTATCATAAACTTAGATTTTGATATTTTTTCTTACCTCGTAGTGATCTTCTTGCCCCGTAGCGAACTTGTTCTACTGCTGGGTTGCCCTGCTTCGTGGCGAAATCCTTTTCTGAAATCATTATTTTCTTATTCTATCTAATTTTTAAGATAATTTCAACTAAAATAAAGAGGTTGCTTTCAGCAGCCTCAAGCTTTTTATTAAAAACCTAAATATCAAAAAGTATGATAGCTTGCCAACCACCATCTTTGGTTTGTTTTATTTCTAAATTATGATAAGTGACGGCCTTTATATCTTCGTCAAATCTCTCTACTTTTTGGCCAATAAGCTCTCCTGCAAGTTCCGTATCAGCAAATTTGCTAAATTTAACACTATCATAAACTTCCTGATTCACTTGGCTCAAATAAAGAGCTTCACTTAAAAAATCAACTAAGAGAGCTGCCAAATCCAGGGATTTTATTTTAATCTGCCTTTTGACCTTTGTTTTTAATTTTTCAGCCTTTTGGTTTTCAGCCATTCCTAAAAGCATATTCAAAAAGAGTTCTTTTTTGGTCCTTCCAAAAGCTCTAATTTTTAAATCAGCCTTGTGCTCAAGAATTTGGTGTTTCATGAATTTAATGCTTCGACTTTGCTCAGCATTAATCCTAAGTTTATTGAAGGGTTAATTTTTTGAATTCCTCTTTAACCACCTCTCTATCGTCCCAAGGTATCTTCTTGCCTTTTGCGACACAAAGCCAAGGTTCGCTTCCTTTGCCGGTGATAATTACCACATCGCCTGGCTTAGCTAAGCTCAAAGCTTTTTTAATCGCCTCGCGCCTGTCTAAAATTT
>CAYOVW010000004.1:2726-13515 GCA_964407555.1 uncultured Candidatus Saccharibacteria bacterium | reverse complement strand
ATAGTTTAGACTGCAAAGCATTGAGCCGAGCATATAAAGCATTATGTGCTCGGTTTTTTTAATTACAGCAAATTGTGGATTATTTGTGGAAAACTAAAAAGCAGGGTTTTTTAATTTTTAATAAATTTTTAATAAAAACCCTATTTTTCCCTTTATTTTGGCTTGTTTTTCTATTTTTTTTGAAAATTTTTCAGAACAAAGCAAAATCTATTTAATAAACTTGACTTGGATTTAAAAGTGGGGTATAGTAATGCTGTAGTGGGGAATTGTGGAAAACTATGGGGAAAACCCAAGTTTCCTGTGGAAAAGTATGTTTATTGGAGAATATCTTTATGTTATTGACAGCAAGAAAAGAATGGCCATTCCTTCAAAGTTCCGGAAAGAACTGGGTAAAAAAGCGATTATTACCCGGGGAATAGACAATTGTTTGGTGATTTATTCAAGCGAAGAATGGAACAAAACAGCGAAAAAATTAGAGAGTTTGCCTACTAGCCAGACAGACGCCAGGAATTTTGCCAGAATTATGCTTTCCGGAGCAAGCGAAGTCGAGCTTGATAAATTAGGCCGGATATTAATTCCTGATTTTTTAAAAAATTACGCTTTCTTAAAAAAGAATGTTGCGGTTCTTGGCCTTTCCAATCGGATAGAAATTTGGGACGAAGAAAAATGGCAAGAATATAAGAAAAAGACTGAAATGGCAGTCGGGGACATAGCGGAAAAGCTAAAAGAACTAGGAGTTTAATAAAAATGCCAATAAGGAGCAAATTTAAAATTTTAGAGCTAAAGCCCAAAGGAATATTTTTCCGAGTTTTATTTTTTACTTTTATTATTGTCGGGCTTTTGGTTTTTTGCGTTTTTCAGCTAAATGCTTTAACGCGGGACATCTATTTTATTCAAAATTATGAAAAAAAAATAAACCAACTTTCTGAAGAAAATAAAAATCTAGAGATAGAGCTCTTAAACGCCAAGTCATTGCAAAATATTAAAACTTTGATTGAGGAATTAAATTTTGAACGAGTTGATAAAATTCTTCATATTAAAATTTCAGAAGATGAAATTGTTGTAAAATGAAAAACTGGCGGATAAATCTAATTCTTTTCTTTATATTTCTTTTTGCTCTTGTTATTATTGGGCGTTTAGTCTATATTCAAATTTTACAAGATGACTTTTATCGCGCCTTAGCCAAGGGCCAACAAAGATTCTTTAGGGAAATTAAAGAAGAAAGAGGAGAAATTTTTCTAATAGACAAAAATCAAAATAGATATCCTTTAGCTGTTAATAGAAATTGGTATTTCGTTTTTATTTCACCAGCCACAATTAGAGAAAAAGAAAGGAACAAAATTAGCCAGAATTTGTCTCAAATTTTAAATTTGGAAAAAGAAGCGATTCTAGAAAAAACTAAGAATGAGAATAGTTTTTTCCAGATAATAAAAAATAGGTTAAGCCGAGAAGAGGTAGAAAAATTAAAAGAAATAAATCTGCCCGGCGTTTATCTTAGACGAGAAACTCTAAGATATTACCCCAGGGGATTCTTGGCTTCTCAAGTGATTGGATTTGTTGACGGCTCTGGAGAGGGCCGGTATGGGCTTGAGGGTTATTATAATGAAATTTTACGTGGAAGACCCGGAGAGCAAACAGGAATCAGAGATGTTTGGGGGAGAGTAATTAGATTAATAGGCGGAACAGATAATCGCAAGGGCGCTGACCTTGTTTTGACTATTGACTACAATATCCAGTTTACAGCTGAAAGATTGCTGGTTGAGAGCTATGAGAAATGGAATATTAAAGAAGGAACGATTATTGTTATGGAACCGCACTCAGGAGCGATTTTGGCTCTAGCGAATTTCCCCAATTTTAATCCTAATTACTTTTCCGAGTTTAGTGATTTAGGAATTTTCAAAAATCAAGCAACGCAAGAAATATTTGAACCCGGTTCAGTTTTTAAACCAATTGTTATTGCCGCCGGTTTAGACCAAAATAAAATAACCCCCCAAACTGTTTATGAAGATGAGGGGTTTATAAAGATAGGAGATCGCATTATCCGTAATTTTGCCAGAAGAATCTGGGGAGAACAAACAATAACTCAAATTTTGGCAAAATCAATTAATACTGGTACGGTTTTTCTTCAAAATAAAATAGGACAGGAACTTTTTTATGAATATATTAGAAGGTTTGGTTTCTTGGAGCCAACCAAAATTGACCTTCAAGGAGAAGTTTATTCAGAGAATAAACATTTAAGGCCTGGTTCGTCGGAAATAAATTTTGCCACTGCTAGCTTTGGCCAGGGAATTGCCATCACTCCAATTCAACTAATCAGGTCGTTTGCCATAATTGCCAACGGCGGAAGAGCGGTTAAGCCGCATCTTGTTCAAAAAATTATTGATCAAGATGGCGAGGAGAATAAAATCCAGCCGCTCAAGCCGAGCAAGCAAATAATTTCTCCAAAAACCGCTTCCCAATTAACTTCAATGTTAGTCAGCGCGGTTGACCATAGATTTCTCAGACAGGCTCAAGTCCCGGGATATTATGTGGCTGGGAAAACAGGCACAGCTGAAATTCCTTGGGCCGCTCTTGGATATGATAAGATTGGCTACTCTGACAAAACTATTCATACCATTGTTGGTTTCGCGCCCGCCCTTGATCCTCAATTTGTAATTTTAGTTAAACTTAATCAGCCCCAAGGAGCACGAACTGCTTCGGTCTCTGCAGCCCCAATTTTCCGCGAATTAACAGAATTTATTATCAACTATTGGCAGCTGCCGCCAGACAGAATGTAAAAGGGGTCGGACCCCGCAGCTGCATCTCAACAGAGAACAATTCTCTGTTTTTTATAATTTACAAAGATTAAATTTTATGCTAAATTGAAAACAGATTTGGCCCTATCGTCTAGTGGTTAGGACATCAGTTTCTCAAGCTGGGAACTCGGGTTCAAATCCCGATGGGGCCGCAGTAATTATGACTAAATACTTCACCCCTGAAGGAATAGCAAAATTGAAAAAGGAATTAGAATATCTAAAGACTGTCAAGAGAAAAGAGGTGGCTGAGAAAATAAAATATGCCGCTTCTTTTGGCGACCTGAAAGAAAACGCTTCTTATCATGAAGCAAAAGAAGCCCAAGCTTTTTTACAAGGCAGAATTTTAGAATTGGAAAAAGCTCTTAAACAAGCTCAAGTGCTTAGCAGTCCAAAACAGTCTGGAAAAGTTCAGCTTGGCTCAAAAGTTTTGCTTGCTCTTGAAGGCAAAAATATAGAGTTTCACCTTGTTGAACCAGAAGAAGTTGATCTTGAGCAAGGGAAAATTTCTCATCAATCTCCTCTTGGGAAAGCCCTTTTGAACAAATCAGTCGGCGAGAGCGTAAAAATTAAAATCTCGGAAAATGACACTAAAATTCCGAATCGTTCCGATTCGGAAATTGAATACAAAATTCTTAAAATAACTTAGTAGCGTTATTTACCCCGTTTAGAAACTTTCGGTTTCTAACATGGTTTACAGGTTTTAATCTAAGCGAGGCAATAAATCTTCAAAGTAGCTTTCGCAGCCCCGCCAGCATGGTCCGAGCACTCAAAGCATTGAGTGCTCGGTGGCGGGGCGAGAACGCAGGCTGGCTTTGCTCGCTGGAGCAAAGAACAGCCGGTACTTTGAAGATTTGATTGCCGAGCAAAACGCTATGATTTCTTATAATAAGTCGATGACTAAAGAAATTCCCTGGCAAAACCTTGGTTCAGAAGAAGTTTTGCAAAAATTAGAGACCACAGTTAATGGTTTGAGTCAAGCAGAAGCCCAAAAACGACTTAAGATCTACGGCCCTAATACAATTATTAAACAAAGAGCTTTTTCGGGATGGAAAATTTTTCTTTCCCAATTTACTAATTTCCTGATTATTATTTTAGTTCTAGCTACTGTAATCGCTTTTTTGGCCGGAAAAATAACTACGGGGGTGGTTATTTTTTTTACTATTATTCTTAATGTTATTCTTGGTTTTGTTATGGAGCATCGGGCGGAAAAAAGCATTGCCGCTTTGAAAAAAATGCTTGTTCCTTTTGTTCGGGTAATTCGCGATAATAAAGAACAAAAAATAGAGATTTCTTCCTTGGTGCCCGGCGATATTATTGTTTTAGAAGAAGGAATGAAAATTCCGGCTGATGCCAGAATTTTAAGAGCAGTTAATTTAGAAGTTAATGAGGCTTCTTTGACCGGCGAATCAATGCCAGTAGCCAAGAAAACCGAACCAGATAAAGAAGGGGAAAAACAAGACATGGTTTTTATGGGAACTATTATTACTAAGGGTTATGGCGAGGCAGTGGTGGTTGAAACCGGAACCCGGACCGCTTTTGGCAAAATTGCTGAGATGTTAGGAGAAATTAAAGAACCAGCCAGTCCGCTTCAGAAGCAAATAACCATTTTAGGCAGGCGAATAGCAATTATTGCTTTTTCAATCGCCGCTTTTATTTTAATTTTTGGAGTGTTTAATGAAGTCCTCGCTTTCATTTCAGCGGGAATGGTTGATGCTAAAGATATCTGGTTAGCCATTTACGAACAAGCATTACTGGCTTTAAGTTTGTTTGTGGCAGTTATTCCCCAGGGCTTGTTATTGGTTTTGACTCTAGCTCTTTCTTTGGGCGCTCATCGAATGGCGACTAGAAAAGCGGTTATTAAACGACTGAACACCGTAGAAACCCTGGGCTGCGCCCAGGTTATTTGCACTGACAAAACAGGCACCTTAACTAAAAATGAAATGAAGGTTCAAAAAATTTGGATTGGCGGCAAGGAGCTCGAAATAGGGGAGAAAGAATTTTCTTCTTCTCCTTTGGTAAAAGAGCTGAAAGAAGAAATCGCTCTTTTTTTGAAAATTGGCGTTATTTCTAATACCGCTGAGGTTCATCCAAAAAAACAAGGCGGATTTGAAATTTTAGGCGATCCAACCGAAGCCTCTCTTTTGGTTTTGGCTGAAAAAGCCGGGCTCAAAGAAAGAGAATTAAAAAGCAGGGGACAAATAGTTGCTGAATTTTCATTTGACCAAACCTTAAAAAGAAGAACCGTTGTTTGGCAAGAACAGGAAGAAAAATCTATTTTTTCAGTTGGCGCTCCGGAAACGATTTTAGAAATTTCCAATAAAATTTTAAAGCAAGGCAAGGAAGTTCATCTTTGTTCAGAGCAACACCAAGAAATAATTCAGACCTTTGAATCTCTGGCCAGTAAGGGTTATCGAATGGTTGCTTTGGCCTATAAAAGAGCAAGACCCGGCCAGCTTTCAACGGAACGGAAGAAAATTGAAAAAGATTTAGTTTTCGCTGGTTTGGCCGCTATTTATGATCCGCCAAGGCCAGAAGCAAGACAAGCAATCAAGATGTGTCAAGAAGCGGGAATTAGAGTCATTATGATTACCGGCGATAATAAACTTACTGCTTTAGCGATTGCCAAAGAAGTTGGTTTGATTAAAGAAGGTAATGAAAGTGTGATGACTGGAAAAGAGCTTGACCAGATGAGCGAGGCGGAATTTTCCAGAGCGGTTAATAAAAATAATATCTTTGCCCGAACCACCCCGGCTCATAAATTAAAAATTGTGGAAATTCTCCAAAAACAGAATAAAGTGGTCGCGGTAACCGGTGATGGCGTTAACGACGCGCCTGCCTTGAAAGAGGCTGATATTGGCGTGGCCATGGGCATTACCGGCACTGATGTTGCCAAAGAGGCTTCTAAAATGATTATTACTGATGATAATTTTGCCACTATTGTTAAAGCGACCAAAGAAGGCCGAACGATTTTTGACAATATCAAAAAATTTACCCAGTTTTTGTTGTCTGCCAACGCTATTGAGACTCCTTTGGTTGTCGCGGCAATGTTTTTGGGCTGGCCCCTGCCATTGCATCCGCTTCATATTTTATGGATTAATTTGGTGACTGACAGCATCCCGGCTGTAACTTTAAGTGTTGAGCCGCCCTGTAAAGGAATTATGAAAAGAAAACCAAGGCCGTTCAGAGAAACTATTTTTAAAGGAATTATTTCGCCGATATTAATAATTGGCGGCCTGGGATTTTTAATGGCTTTGGCTATTTTTGGCTGGATTTATTTTATTGAAGACGGGGGAATAGAGCGGGCAAGAACAATGGCTTTTACTTTTATTGTTTTGTTTAAATTGTTTTTTGTTTTTTCCTGTCGTTCGTTCACGGAAAACATTTTAAAATTAGGATTTTTAACCAATAAAAAAATGATTTTAGCTGTTCTTCTTTCTGTTAGTTTGCAAATAATAGTTGTTCATATTCCTTTAATGCAGGTCTTTTTCAAAACCTTTTCTTTAAGTTATCTTGATTGGTTAATTCTTTTGCCTCTGTCTGTTTCCGGGCTTATTATTATGGAAATCAGAAAATCCTGGCTCTAGTGGGAACAGACCCCGCAATAAATTGCGGGGTCTGTTCCCTTTAAGCACCAAGCAATTTTAATGTTAAATTTGCCATTAAAAATTAATTCTCAAAAACCGGAAAAATATCTTATTCAAAAAGCAGCCAAGATTATTCAAACAGGCGGCTTAGTTGCTTTTCCGACTGAAACTGTTTATGGCTTGGGCGCTAACGCTTTAGACAAAAAGGCGGTCAGAAAAATATTTGAGGCAAAAGGAAGGCCGTTAGATAATCCTTTAATTGTTCATCTATGCGAGTCGAACGATAGAGAGACAAAGTATGAAGATGAAGCAAAGCTTCATCGAACTGCTGACATTAAAGATTTGAATAAAATAGCGAAAAAGATTCCCAAGATAGCAGAGACCTTAATCAAGAAATTTTGGCCAGGTCCTTTAACCTTAGTTCTTTTCAAAAAAGGGATTGTTCCGAACGAAGTAACTGCTGGAAGCAATACTATTGCTGTCCGAATGCCCAAAAACAAAATTGCCTTGGAATTAATAAAAAAAGCCGGTGTTCCCATTGCCGCGCCTTCAGCTAATTTGGCCGGTAGACCCAGTCCAACTACTGCCCAGCATGTTTTTGAGGATTTAGAAGGCAAGGTGGATTTGATTCTAGATGGAGGCCCAACCAAGATTGGAATAGAATCAACAGTCGTAGATTTAACTGTCAGGCCTCCTTTAATTTTGAGGCCGGGAGGGATAAGCTTAGAACAATTAAAAAAAGTTATGAAAGATATTCGATTCCACCCAAGTTTGTTTGGTAAAAAATTCACCCCGCTTAGAGATAAATCTCTAACGGGGTTCAAAGGAAAAGCTAAAAGTCCTGGAATGAAATATCGCCATTACGCGCCAAAAGCGCCTTTAATTTTAAATAATAATAAATCAGAAATTCAAAATTTAATTAAAAAATTTCAAAAACAAAACAAAAAAGTGGGCGTATTGTGTTCAGACGAAACAAAAAGATTTTACAAAAAAGCTGAGTTAGTATTAACAGTTGGTTCAAGAAAAAAATTGAAGAGCGTGGCTAAAAACCTATTCACAATTCTCCGAGAATTTGATAAATTAAAAATAGACCCCAGAATGGGAGTGGGAATTAAAAAAAGAGCGTCTCGAAAAAGATGTGGGGTAGATATTATTCTGTGTGAGAGTTTTCCTGAAAAAGGAATCGGCTTAGCAATAATGAATCGTTTAACAAAAGCGGCTGCAAAAGCGTAGTTTGCTGAGAACAGACCCCCTCCTGATAGGAGGGGGTCTGCTCCCAAGGGGCTGTTTTTTTTATCAAATTGTGGTAGAATAAAATTGTGAATATGAATAAAGAATTTGATATAACTGTGCCGGGAAAAAAGATTAGCTTGGGTCATTTACATCCTTTAACTCAAAATAGAAGAAGGATTGAGGAGATTTTTCAGACAATGGGTTTTTCAATTGTTGAAGGTCCGGAAATGGAAACTGAATGGTATAATTTTGACGCCTTAAACATTCCTAAAGACCATCCAGCCAGAGACGCTCTTTCGCTTGGAAAAACATTTTACTTAAAAGGAGTAAAAGGAATGGTAATGAGAACTCAAACTTCTTCGGTTCAGGTTCGCTATATGAAAAAAAATAATCCGGCGTTCAGGATTATTAGTATTGGAAAAGTGTTTCGGGCTGAAGCGACTGACGCTGCTCATGAGACAAATTTTTATCAAATAGAAGGATTAATGGTTGGAAAAACCGTTTCAGTCGCTAATTTCAGGGCAATAATTGAACAATTTTTTAAGAATTTTTTCGGGAAATTAGTTACGATTCGGTTAAGGCCGGGTTATTTTCCTTTTGTTGAGCCAGGCTTTGAAGTGGATATGAGTTGTACTGTGTGTATGGCTAAAGGGTGTTCAGCTTGCAAGCATTCAGGCTGGGTAGAATTATTAGGAGCAGGCATGGTTCATCCTAATGTTTTGAAAAATGCAGGTTTGATTCCAAAACATTGGCAGGGTTTTGCTTTTGGAATGTCCTTGGACCGATTAACAATGATGAAATATAAAATAAATGACATCAGGTTATTTCATTCAGGCGATTTAAGATTTTTAGAACAATTTTAGACGATGAAAACTAAATTACCAAAAGATTTTAAATATCTGCTTTGGTCATACGATTTTTCAAAGATTGACCCGGAGGAGGACATAGAAACAATTATTATTAATACTATCAATTATGGAAATTGGGAGCATTGGCAATGGCTCATAAATTATTATGGTCAAGAGAGAGTCAAAGAGATTATAAAGGATACACCTATAACTGAGTTCAGAGAAAGAGCATTTAAATTGGCATCGTTATTATTGAAGATTAAAAAAATGAAATATGTATCTAGAGGCGCTAAAATTAGAGCAGAAAAAAATATTCGCTAAACTGGGGGAATTTCCCGACTTTTATCTAGTCGGAGGAACCGCTTTGGCTTTACAAATAGGACATAGGATTTCTGTAGATTTTGATTTGTTTTCAAAAGAAGATATTCCTCGAACTTTATTGCCTAAGGTGAAAAGAGTTTTTAGAGACATGGAAGTTAAAGTTATTATAAACCACTTAGAACAGTTAAGTGTTAAGACAGGGGAAACAAAAATAGATTTTGTAAAATATAATTTTCCATTGATATTAAAATTAATTGAATTTAAGAACGTAAAGATTCTTCCTGTTGCAGAGATTGCCGCAATGAAGGCATATACTTTAAATTATAGAGGATCCCTAAAGGATTATATTGATTTGTATTTTGTTCTCAAAAGGAAACATACATCCTTGAAAGAGATTAAAGAGATAGGCGAGGAAAAATATAAAAATGACTTCAATTTCAGATTATTTTTAGAGCAGATTCTTTATTTAGAAGGTTTTAAAGAAGAGAAGATAGAATTTTTAAAAGAAAAGGTTACTAAAAAAGAAATCCAAGAATTTTTTGAGAAAGAAATTGGAAAATTCAAAATTTAAATTATGATATTTTCATACAATTGGCTGCAATCATTTTTCAAGAAGAAATTGCCAAAGCCGGAGAAGCTGGCTGAGCTTTTGACAATGCATAGTTTTGAAGTGGAGGGAATAGAAAAAAAAGGAAATGATTTTGTTTTGGATATTGATGTTCTGCCTAATCGAGCAGGGGATTGCTTTTCCCATTTAGGTATCGCCAAAGAGTGCGGAGCGCTCTTAAATGCCAAGTGCCAAGTGCCAAGCGCCAAATTAATTGAGGAGAAAAAAATTAAGGCTAAGGATTTTGTTTCAGTAGAGAAGAGAGATAAAACAGCTTGTCCGAGATATACGATTAAGGTGATTACTGATGTAAAAGTTGGTTCTTCGCCAAAATGGCTGAAAGACAGATTAAAAGTTTGCGGATTGAAACCGATAAATAATATTGTTGATATCGCAAACTATGTGATGTTGGAAACAGGACAACCCCTGCACGCCTTTGATTTTGAGAAAATCTCAGGCGTGAAATCAAAAATCAAAAATCAAAAATCAAAAATCATTAAAAAAATAATTGTACGAAAAGCAAAAAATGGAGAAAAAATTACGACTCTTGATGAGAAAAATTATAGTTTGGACAAAGATATTTTAATAATTGCTGATTCAGAGAAGCCATTGGCTATTGCCGGAATAAAAGGAGGGAAAGAGGCGGGCATTAATAAAAATACAAAGACCATTGTTTTGGAATCAGCCAATTTTAGCCCTGGGGTCATTCGAAAAGGTTCCAGAAAACTGGGATTAAAAACCGATGCTTCAATAAGATTTGAGGGGGGGATTGATTCTAATTTGACCGAATCAGCCATTAATCAAGCCGCTTATTTAGTTCAGAAGATTGCCAAAGGAAAGGTAGTTAGGGGGCTGGTTGATGTTTATCCTGAAAAAGTTTTGCCAAAGCAGATTAAATTAGATTTAGATTATGTAGAAAGATTATTAGGAGTAAAAATTTCCAGAAGAGAGATAATAAATATTTTGAAAAGCTTGGGGTTTGAAATTAAGAAATCAACAAAAGATTTTTTAGATGTTTTAATTTCTACTCAAAGATCAGATATTTCTATACCAGAGGATTTAATTGAGGAGATCGCCAGAATATACGGTTATGAGAAAATTAAGCCGGTTTTCCCAACAGCTTCGCTTATCCCGGCCCAAAAGAATCTGGAAATTTTCTGGGAGGATATGGCAAAGGATATTCTAAAAGAAGTGGGATTTTCCGAAGTTTATAATTATTCCTTTATTTCTGAAAATGACGCTAAAATATTTGGTAGAGAAAATATAGTTGAATTAGAAAATCCTGCAAGCATTGAACATAAATATTTAAGGCCGAGCTTAATTCCCAATTTATTAAAAAATGTTCAGAGAAACCAAAAATATTTTAACGAGATTAAAATTTTTGAATTGGGGAAAATATTT
>CAYOVW010000004.1:0-2626 GCA_964407555.1 uncultured Candidatus Saccharibacteria bacterium | reverse complement strand
ATTGTTAAATAAGCTTGGGATAAGCAATATTTGGTATGATTCTTACCAGCCCACACCTGAACAAAGTAAAATTTCAATTTGGCATTCAGAAAAATGCGCTGAGATTAAAGTCGATCATGAAGAAATTGGATTTTTAGGAGAAATTTCTTCTTCAATTCTTGATGAAATGAGAATTGAAACTAAAGTGATTGTTTTTGATATTGATTTTGAAAAATTGCAAAAATTGAG
The DNA here is from genome assembly GCA_964407555.1 of uncultured Candidatus Saccharibacteria bacterium. Classification (GTDB taxonomy): domain Bacteria; phylum Patescibacteriota; class Minisyncoccia; order Minisyncoccales; family RBG-13-42-11; genus JAHXGL01. The sequence continues at coordinate 2,398 of CAYOVW010000004.1, read as the reverse complement.
TTCAGAAGAAACGATTTATCGGCCCATTTCTCGTTATCCCGCAGCAGTCAGGGATTTAGCAATCTTGGTTCCAAGGGGAACAAAAGTAGTTGAAGTTTTGAATAAAATTAACATTGCTGGAGGAAAAATAGTTAGAGACGTAGATTTGTTTGATATTTATGAAGGCGAGAACATTCCTAGTAATAAAAAGAATTTCGCTTTCCATATTATTTATCAAGCGGAAAATAAAACTTTATCATCAAAAGAAATAAGTAAAATACATCAAAAAATTGTTAAAGCGCTGGAGGATAATAAGGAATGGCAAGTGAGGAGATAAGGGCGATGAATGCTTTACATTCATCTTTACTTTCGCTCTAACGAGCTCAATAAATGAAAAAACAAACTAAAAATGAAAAAACAAACTAAACCTAATAAAGAAACAACATATACCGCAAAGGATATTTATGTCTTGGAAGGTTTGGAGCCGGTCAGAAAGAGACCGGGAATGTATATTGGCACAACCGGGTCTGACGGCCTACATCACTTAATCTATGAAACAACCGATAATGCGTTGGATGAATTTATGATGGGATATGGGGACCAGATGGAAATTACGCTTTTGCCAAATGGCCGAGTGAAAGTGACTGATAATGGACGCGGTATTCCGGTTGATAAACATCCTCAAACCAAGAAATCCGCCCTGGAAACAGTAATGACCACTTTGCATGCCGGAGCAAAATTCGGCGGCAAATCCTATCAGATTTCCGGCGGACTGCATGGAGTTGGAGTTTCAGTAGTTTGCGCTTTGTCGCGCTGGATGCGGGTTGAAGTTTGCCGACAGGGTCTAAAATACGCTCAGGAATATAGCAAGGGCAAAGCAAAAACAAAAGTTAAAAAAATCGGAACCTGCAAACAATCAGGAACTACTGTTATTTTCGAACCAGACCCGGAAATTTTCAAAGGATTTAACAAAACGCTTAAATTTGACTTTAAGAAAATTTTAAATCACCTTCGCCAGCAGGCCTATTTAACCAAGAGAGTAAAAATTATTGTTTCAGACCAAAGGGACAAGCCGGAAAAATCATATAGTTTTTATTTTGAAGGAGGACTTGGCTCCTATGTCAGATATCTAACCCGAGGAGTTACTCCCCGTCATCCAAATATTTTTTATGGTTCCGGCGAGAAAAACGGAATTTTAGTTGAGGTGGCTTTTCAGTATACTCAGGAATATGAGTGCTATGAAGAGGGTTTTGCCAATAATATCTGGACTCAGGAGGGCGGCACTCATTTGACCGGCTTCAGAACCGCTTTAACAAGAACTTTGAACGATTATGCAAGAAAGAACGGTTTTCTCAAAGAGAATGGGGAGAATTTAACCGGTGAAGACGTCAGGGAGGGTTTGACTAGCGTGGTTTCAGTTAAAATAAAAGAACCTCAATTTGAAGGCCAGACAAAAGCGAAATTAGGAAGCCCTGAGGCAAAACCGGCAGTAGAGCAGGTGGTGTCAGAAACCTTGATTGATTTTCTGGAAAGAAATCCGCAGGATGCTAAAACAATTATTGAAAATTGTCTGATAGCCGCCAAAGCCAGAAAAGCGGCCAAAGCAGCCAAAGAAACCGTGTTAAGAAGGGGGGTGTTGGACGGATTGGCTCTGCCCGGAAAATTAGCTGATTGCGCTTCCAAAAAACCAGAGGAATCAGAGCTTTATATTGTTGAAGGAGAATCAGCCGGCGGAAGCAGTCGTCAGGCTCGAGACCGTCATTTTCAAGCGATTTTGCCCTTGCGAGGCAAAATCTTAAATGTTGAGCGAGCCAGATTAGATAAAATTTTAACCTCAAAAGAAATTAAAGCCTTAATTATTGCTTTGGGCACGGCGGTGGCTGAGGATTTTAACATTGATAAAGCAAGGTATCATCGAGTAATAATAATGGCCGATGGAGATGTGGACGGGAGACACTTGGTAACTCTGCTTTTAACTCTCTTTTACCGCTATTTCAAGCCAATAATTGAAAAAGGATATCTCTATATTGCCCAGCCACCTTTGTATCGAATTCAGGCCGGCAAGAAAGTGGAGTACGCTTATGTTGAATCAGACAAAGCTAAAATTTTAAGCTCAATGAAAAAAGAGAAAAAAGTTGGAATCTCTATCCAGCGCTACAAAGGTTTGGGAGAAATGAATGCCGACCAGCTTTGGGAGACCACTATGAATCCAGAAAACAGGATTTTACTCCAGGTAACCATTGAAAACGCCAAAGAAGCTGACCGGATTTTTGATATTTTAATGGGCGAAGAAGTTTTGCCCAGGAAAAAATTTATACAGATGCACGCTAAAAAAGTTAAAAATCTTGACATTTAAAGAAGCATTGATTATTCTTAGAAAAGGCGAAGAGTTAAAGCTCTTCTTCACGCTTCGCCCCAC
>CAYOVW010000003.1:0-15399 GCA_964407555.1 uncultured Candidatus Saccharibacteria bacterium | reverse complement strand
AACTAATGGAAGTGGTTGATTTTTTGAAAAACCCGAAAAAATATCTGCAAATGGGGGCTAAAATACCCAGAGGAGTTTTATTGATAGGGCCTCCTGGAACTGGTAAAACAATGTTGGCCAAAGCAGTCGCTTCTGAAGCTAATGTCCCCTTTTTTTCTATCTCTGGTTCAGAATTTATTGAAATGTTTGTCGGAGTTGGAAGCTCTCGAGTTCGGGATCTCTTTTCAACAGCGAAAAAAGCCGGGAGGTCAATTATTTTTATTGATGAATTAGACGCGATTGGCCGAGTTCGGGGAGCGGGAATCGGCGGAGGCCATGACGAAAGAGAACAAACTTTAAATCAAATCTTGGTTGAAATGGACGGCTTTGAGAGAGATGATACCAGAATAGTTTTGGCGGCAAGCATCACCGGTGATACGCCAGTTCTTATAAGACAGAATAAAGAATATAAACTTTTGCCAATCTCTGAAGTTATTGATTCTTATTACCATGAAAACGAAGAAAATATCGAAAAGTTTGTTGATGATCTTGAAGTATTAGGTTTTGAAAGGAAATTAGGAAAGGCTAAAAATAATATTTATTTTCAAAATAGTGCTTTTAAGAAAGTAAGAAGCGTCTTTCGGCATAAAGTAAATGAAATTTATGAAATTCAATATAAGGGCGGTATTTTAAGAACTACAGGAAATCATTCTGTTTTTGTAAGAACACTCAATCAAGGATTAAAACCTAAATTAGTGACTGAACTTCAACCTGGTGACCTGTTAATCAATCTTCCATTGAAAGTTAGTCGAGCTAATAAAGAACATAAAGAGATTAGAGCTCATAAATTCAATATAGAATTTAATTTAGAACTTTCAGTTTGGCAGCCACTTTTTGAAAAATTTGAACCAGTTAATTTTGCTTATCAATATGCATTGGCTCACACAGGTGAAATATCACAAACTCAATTAAGTAAACAATTGGGGTTTTCGCAAAGAACAATTGGTAAATGGCAACATGGAATATGTAGTCCACGAGTATTGTCCCGAAATTATTATCAACATAAAGATATTTTGCCAGAAAAAGTGAAAGTTACCCCAGAATTAATGCGTCTTTTTGGATATTATGTTGCGGAGGGTTATGCCAGAAAAGAAATTGATTTTTGCCTAAATAGAAACGAAAAAGAAAAGATTGAAGATGTCAAGAGTTTAATGAAGCAAATCTTCAATTTAAAACCAAGCAAAGAAAGATTTATAACATCTAATGCCATTAATATTATTTATTACTGTAAACCTTTGTCAGATTTTTTTGCCTATTATTGCGGAAAAGACGCAAAAAATAAACATATACCTTATTTTCTTTTTGAAGCACCATTTGAATATTTCAAAGAGTTTTTTAGGGGATATTTAAGAGGAGATGGTTATATTGATAAAAAAGGAAAGGGTGAGGTGACTTCAGCAAATAAACAATTAATCCTAGAACTTAACTGGCTTTTTAGAATGCACGGGTTTAAAAGTTATATCAGTTCATTCCGAGTAAAAGAAGGTAGAAAGATATCTAATGGAAAACCACTCTCGGAAACCCTTGTATGGAGATTGGGATTTGGAAAGACTCAAAATCCATTAAATAATTCAGACATAAGAATAAAAGGATCTGTTTATAGACCGATTGTTAAAAAAGTTATAAAATTCCCCTATAATGGTTATGTTTATGATTTTTGCGGTTGCGAGAATGAAGCTTTCTTTGGAGGAATTAATCCCACTCTCTTGCACAACACGAATCGCCCGGACGTCCTCGATCCAGCGCTTTTGCGGCCAGGCAGGTTTGATAGAAAAGTGGTTTTAGATATTCCTGATATCAATGACCGAGAGGAAATTTTGAAAATTCATTGCCAAGGAAAGCCCCTATCTTTGGATGTTAAATTAAGAGAAGTGGCTGAAAGAACTCCTGGTTTTTCCGGGGCTGATTTGGCAAATGTGGTTAATGAAGCGGCTATTTTGGCGGCCAGAAAAAACAAGCGCCAGGTTTTTCAGGAAGAACTTTTAGAATCAATTGAAAAAGTCTTGCTGGGGCCGGAGAGAAAAAGTCATATTTTGTCAAAAAAAGAAAAAGAAATTGCTGCTTTTCACGAAGCGGGCCATGCCTTAGTTTCTTCTGCTTTGCCTCAAACCGAACCAATCAGGAAAATTTCAATTATTGCCAGGGGCACGGCGGCCGGCTACACCTTAAAAATGCCGTCTGAAGAAAGAAAAATTAAAACAAAAACCGCTTTCTTGTCTGAAATGGCCACTTTATTGGGCGGCTTTTGCGCTGAAAAATTAAAATTTGGCGAGATTACCACTGGCGCGACCAATGATTTGGGAAGAGCGTCGGAACTGGCAAGAAAATTAGTCAAAGAATACGGCATGTCCTGTTTGGGGCCTATCTCTTTTGGAGAAAAAGAAGAGCTGGTATTTTTAGGAAAAGAAATTTCCGAACAAAGAAATTATTCTGAAAAAGTGGCGGCCCAGATTGACAAAGAGGTAGAAAAATTTATTAAGAATGCGGAAGTTCAGGCCAGAAAAATTTTAATCAAAAAAAAGAAATTGCTTGAAAGAATTGCCAGAGCTTTAATCCAAAAAGAAACCATTGAAAAAGAGGAATTTGAAAGATTGATAGAAGTTCGTCCCTCGGCAAAAAAAGAAGGGGCGGGCAAAGAGAATAAACCCTCTTCTTCACGCATCGCTAACGCTCGCGTAACTAAATTAAAAATCAGGCACATTTAAACTTGCGCGTATGGGTTAATGGTGCCTGCCAAACAAGAGTAGGCAACGCTCTGCTTACGGAAAAAATCTTTATGAGTATTTATTAAGGTAATAAATATATAATAATAGAGGGGCATGTAGCTCAGCGGTTAGAGCGCTTAACTTATAATTAAGTGGTCCCAGGTTCGAGTCCTGGCATGCCCACCAAGGGCGCTTAGCGGCCCCATAGCACAAACGCTTTGCGTTTGGCTACGGGGCAAGTAGTGGTTAAGTACACGGGCGTATAGCTCAATTGGTTAGAGCGTCTCGGTGACATCGAGGAGGTTTCCCGTTCGAGTCGGGATACGCCCACATGAAAATTATTTATCAAGACGAAAATGTTCTAGTAATTGATAAGCCGGCTGGAATAAATTCTGATGATTTTGAAAAGAGGGTTCATCGATTAGACAAAAACACTTCAGGAATACTTTTAATCGCCAAAAATGATAAAACTTTAGAATTTTTACAAAAGCAGTTTGAGAAAAGAAAAGTAATAAAAAAATATATTGCCTTAGTAAATGGCGAACTCAAAAATAATGAGGGAATGAGCGATGAAGCTTCCGCTTCATCTTCCACCCATCATGCCTTCGGCACTCGGGTAATCGAAACTCTACTGGGTCGTTCGCCTAAAGACAGAAGAAAACAAAAAGTTTATCTGCCTTATGAACCCAGCGCTGAAGGGAAAAGAAAAGCGATAACCAAATATAAGGTCTTGCAAAAATTCAAAAAATATACTTTAATTGAGATTGAACCTGAAACCGGTAGAAAACATCAAATCCGGGCTCATTTTGCCCATTTGGGCCATCCAATTGCTGGTGATAAAATGTATGGATTTAAAAATCAGCCTTGCCCAGAAGGTTTAAAACGACAATTTTTGCATGCCAGCAAACTAAAAATAAAAATGCCCAGCGGAGAAACTAAAGAATTTAAATCGGAATTACCAACAGACCTAAATACCGTAGTCCAATCTCTACAGCCATAGAAAACGTATTATAATTTATGACTACTAAGCTTAAAACATTCTTACAGCCCTTCTTAAAAACCGAGTTACCCGACATTCGTCCGGGCGATACTGTTCGGGTTTATCAAAAAATTAAAGAAGCTCCGAAGAAAAGCAAATCCAAGTCTTCTGAGGGAAAAGAAGTTAAAGAAAGAATTCAGGTTTTTGAGGGGTTGGTAATCGCCAGGAAACACGGAAAAGAAATGGGGGCAACAATCACAATAAGGAAAGTAATTTCCGGAATCGGAGTAGAAAGAATTTTCCCTATCCATCTGCCGACTATAGAAAAAATAGAAATAATAAAACAAGGAAAAGTAAGACGGGCAAAGCTTTACTATTTAAGAACAGCCAAAGGAAAGAAGGCAAGATTAAAGAAAAAGGAATTTACTGAAGTTATGCAAACCTTTGTCAAAACTCCAGAAGAAATCGAGCAAGAATAATCAGCTGTTGATATTAGACCGCACAAGACGAAAAATAAAAACGCCCAGGTGGAGGAATTGGTATACTCAATGGCCCGAGGAGCCATGCCTATTCAGGCGTGTGGGTTCGAGTCCCGCCCTGGGCATAAAAAGGGCGCGTAGCTCAGTTGGTTAGCTCCACGTCTTTATGGGCGAGTAGCTCAGTGGTTAGAGCGCTTCTCCTACACAGAAGAGGTCGCAGGCTCAAATCCTGCCTCGCCCACAAATAAAGAAAGGCCGGGGAGGTCAGGGGTTCAAATCCCTCAGTGCCCATATAAAATTAGGCCGGAGTAGCTCATTGGTAGACGCACTTCTCTGAAAAAGAAGGGGTAGTGGGTTCGATTCCCACCTCCGGCACATAAATGCGGGTGTCGTATAATGGTTATTACATGACATTGCCAATGTCAAAAAGAGGGTTCGATTCCCTTCACCCGCTCAAGCTTTTCGAAGAAAAGCACAGAGTACGAAAAGAGCTTTAGTTCTTTGAGTGCTCAAGCCGAACCGAGCACGCAACGCATTAAGCGCTCGGTGAGCTTGACAAAGTTTTAGATAAGAGTTATAATTATATTCAATTTTTTTGCGTTTAATTTTACCTTATTAGAAGTTATTTTTTTACGCAATCGATGAAAACGAAGTTTTCATCACGCAAATTATAGGACAAACCCTAAAAGTTTTTTACTTAGGGGCTTTTTATCAATGAGCATAACAAAAACAAAACTTTTTGCTAAAGCGAATGTTTCTCTTCCCCTGCCCCATTTACTGGCTTCTCAAAAAGAAAGATGGGAAATCTTTTGGAAAAAAGATCTAAAAAATCTTTTCCAAGAAATTTCTCCTATTCGCGATTATACTGGCAAGGAAATGGAGCTTTGGTTTTTAGATTATAATCTTGAAGAGCCGAGATATAAAAGCGATCTGGAAGCGCGGCTAAACAACGATTCCTATGAAGCAGCTTTAAAAGCAAGAGTAAAGTTGGTTAATCTAAAAACTAAAAAAACCAAAGAGCAAGAAGTTTTTTTAGCTGATTTCCCCTTGATGACTGAAAGAGGAACTTTTATTGTTAATGGAGTGGAAAGAGTGGCCATTTCTCAATTAATCCGTTCTCCCGGAGTTTTTTTTACCGCCCAGAGGTTCGGTGGTAAAAATTATTTTGGGGCAAAAATTATTCCCAACTGGGGAGCCTGGCTTGAAATTGAAACAGATCCCTCGGGTATAATTGGAATAAAAATTGACCGGAAAAGAAAAATAATGGCCACTACCTTGTTAAAGGCTTTTGGCATCTCTGAAAATCCTATTTATCAAAAATTAATGGTCAGCCAAAAAAAAGATGAAAACAAAATAATAAAAGAATTATTTAAAGATGTTGATTTTGGTGAAATTAAATATATTGAAGAAACCCTAAAGAAAGATTCAACCAGCAACCAAGCTGAAGCCTTGGTAGAAATCTATCAAAGATTAAGGCCCGGAGACTTAGTCAGTCCCGACACTGCCAAAGAGCTAATTAATAATATGTTTTTTAACTTTGAACGATATGATTTATCTAAAGTCGGGCGGTGGAGGATGCGGCAACGTCTCCCGGCGTTATCGATAAATAACAACGAAACAGAAATTACGACAGAAGATAGGGTGTTGAAATTAGAGGATGTCGTGGCAGTAATAAAAGAAATTATCCGACTTAATAATACGTCGGGCGCCAAGCCGGACAAGATTGATCATTTGGGAAACCGAAGAATCAGAACTCTAAATGAATTATTGCAAAATAGATTAAAGGTGGGCTTGGTAAGAATGAGCCGAACCATTAAAGACCGGATGTCGGTTCTGCCTATTGAGGACTTAACTCCAGGACAATTAATTAATCCCGGACCCTTTATATCTGTAGTTAAAGAATTCTTCACCTCCTCTCAAATCTCCCAATTTATGGACAATGAAAATCCCTTGGCTGAACTTGAACACAAAAGAAGATTGTCGGTTACCGGTCCGGGAGGGCTAAACCGGGACAGAGCCGGACTTGAAGTCAGAGATGTTCAACCTTCCTATTACGGCAGAATTTGCCCGATTCAGACCCCAGAAGGACCTAATGTCGGACTGGTCGGCCATCTGGCTTTATTTGCCAAAATTAATGATTTCGGTTTTCTGGAAACTCCTTATTTTAAAGTTAAAAACGGAAAAGTGTTGACTGATGTCCAATACCTTAACGCTTACCAGGAAGAACAATTCAATATTGCCTCTGGGGTCATTCCTCTTGATAAAAAAGGTAAGATTATTCCCCAGAAAGTTGAGGCCAGAATAAAAGGCGAGCCAGGCCTTATTGAAAAAGATAAAATTGATTTTATTGATGTTTCTCCTCAACAATTTATTTCAGTTGCCACTTCTTGTATTCCTTTTTTACAGCATAACGATTCTGCTCGAACTTTAATGGGGTCAAATATGCAGCGCCAGGCAGTTCCCTTAATAAGACCAGAGCCCCCGATTGTTTGCACTGGAACAGAAGAAAAAGTAGCTAGAGATTCCGGCCAGGAAATTATCTCGGATATTGACGGCCAGGTTATTGAAGTTGACGGAGAACATATTATTATTAGCCCTATTGTCAGTAATAAAAATCAACTGCGCAAGTCCCCTCCTCTAGAGAAGGGGACGCAGCGTAGAGATGAAAGCGTTAGCTTTCATCGATTTAAATCAAGGGTTTATAATTTGAAAACCTTTATCCGTACTAATCAATGCACCTGCTTCCACCAGATTCCGGTTGTAAAAAAGGGCCAAAGAATTAAAAAAGGCGATGTTTTAACCGACGGGGGAGCAATTTCTCAAGGAAGTCTTGCTTTGGGCCAAAATGTTTTAGTCGCTTTCATGCCCTGGCGAGGAGGGAATTTTGAAGACGCGATTATTATTTCAGAAAGATTGGTAAAAGAGGACGTTTATACTTCAATTCATATTGAAAAGTTTGGTTGCGATGTCCGGGAAACAAAATTGGGGCCGGAACTTACCACTTGCGATATTCCTAATGTTTCAGAAGAAAAACTAAAAGACTTGGACGAAGAAGGAATCATCAGAGTTGGCGCCGAGGTTGAACAAAATGATATTTTAGTTGGTAAAATTTCACCAAAAGGAGAACAGGATTTAACAGCTGAAGAAAGGTTATTAAAAGCGATTTTTGGAGAAAAAGCCCGCGAAGTTAAAGATAGTTCGCTTGTTATGGAACACGGAAAAAGGGGAAGAGTGGTTAGTGTGAAAATTTTTTCCCGGGAATTAGGACATAAATTAGAACCGGGCGTAATAAAAAGAGTCGAAGTCGAGGTGGCTCAAACCAGAAAAATTACGGTTGGCGATAAGTTAGCCGGCCGTTATGGAAACAAAGGAGTAATTTCAAAGATTTTACCTGTTGAAGAAATGCCATTTATGGAAGATGGTACGGCTGTTGATATAATTTTAAACCCAATAAGCGTAACCTCCAGAATGAACCTTGGTCAAATTTTAGAAGCTCATCTGGGCTGGGCCGCAAAAAAATTAGGGTATCGGGCAATAACCCCGTCTTTGTCCGGAGCAACCGAACAAGATATTAAAAAAGAATTAAAACGAGCCGGGCTCCCCGAAGATGGAAAAATTACCTTATATGACGGCCAAACCGGCTTAGCTTTTCAAGAAAAAATCACGGTTGGCTATATCTATGTAATGAAATTAGCTCATATGGTAGAAGATAAAATTCATATGCGCTCAATCGGCCCTTACTCTTTAATCACCCAACAACCTTTAAAGGGGAAATCGCAATTTGGAGGACAAAGACTTGGAGAAATGGAAGTTTGGGCGCTAGAAGGGTATGGAGCTGCTCACACCCTTCAGGAAATACTAACCATAAAATCAGATGATATCTCTGGAAGAGTGGCCACTTATGAATCAATATTAAAAGGAGAGGAGATCAAAAGCCCGAACCTGCCTGCTTCTTTTAACTTATTGGTGGCAGAATTGAAATCTTTAGGGCTCAGCGTGGAGGTTAAGGAGAAGCCACGTGATTAACTTAAGCGCTTAGTCAACTTAAATATGCGAGTCGTTGATATTGAATCAATAAGAATAAAACTGGCTTCGCCGGAAGATATATTAAGATGGTCTCACGGCGAGGTCTTAAAGCCTGAAACTATTAATTATAGAACACAGAGACCGGAAAAAGACGGGCTGTTTTGCGAGAGAATTTTCGGGCCAACAAAAGATTATGAGTGTTACTGCGGTAAATACAAAAGAATCCGTTACAAAGGAGTAATTTGTGACCGGTGCGGCGTAGAAATAACAAAAGCCCAGGTGCGGCGCGAAAGAATGGGTCATATTAAACTAGCTGCCCCCTGCTCTCATATTTGGTTTTTAAGAGGCGTTCCCTCAACAATAGGCGCAATCTTGAACGTTCCTGTATCCCAGCTTGAAAAAGTAATTTATTTCTCCGCCTACGCTATTACTGATGTCAATTTAGACGCTAAGAAAAAAATCCTGGAAGAGATTGAAAAAGAATACAAAAGAAAAGTCAAAGCTCAAATATCTCTTTTGAGCCAAAACGAGTCAAAACAGAAAAACTTAAAAAATAGAAAAACAAAAGTAAAAACCGAGTTACAGAAGTTAAAAGTGGCTAAAAATAGAGCTAAAGAAGAAGTTTTAAACCTAAAACCCTTAAAGATTCTTTCTGAAAATGAATATCATAATCTTTCTCTAAAGTACGGGGCTGTTTTTGAAGCGGGAACCGGAGCGGAAACATTAAGAAAATTTTGCGAAAAAATTGACTTGGAAAAACAAATAGTTGAGTTAAAAAAGGACGCAGAAAAAAACCAAGCGCTAGCCAAAAGAAAAATATTAGAGAGGATAAAAATTTTCCAAGGAATGTTAAAAGCTGGAATTAGACCGGAATGGGTATTTTTAACCCTTTTACCGGTATCGCCTCCTGATTTAAGACCCATGGTGCAGCTGGACGGCGGCCGATACGCCTCTTCGGATTTAAACGATCTTTATCGCCGGGTAATTAATCGAAACAATCGGTTAAAATATCTTTTGGAAATAGAAGCGCCGGAAGTTATTGTCAGAAATGAAAAAAGAATGCTCCAGGAAGCGGTTGACGCTCTGATTGACAACGAGGCCCGAAAAGGAACAATGACCACGGCCACGACTGGCGGAAAACGAATGCTAAAATCTTTAGCTGACATCATTAAGGGAAAACAGGGCCGATTCAGACAAAATCTTTTGGGCAAACGAGTTGATTATTCCGGTCGGTCGGTAATTGTCGTTGGTCCGGAATTAAAACTTAACCAGGTCGGTCTCCCTAAAAAAATGGCTCTGGAGCTTTTTAAACCATTTATAATTAAAAAGATTTTGGAAAAAGAGCTGGCTTACAATGTTCGGAGCGCCTCAAAATTAATTGAAGAAGGAATAGATGAAGTCTGGGCGATTTTAGAAGAAACGGCAAAAGACAAAGTTGTTTTATTAAATCGGGCGCCCACTCTCCATCGACTGGGAATCCAAGCTTTCTATCCGGTTTTAATTGAAGGCGAAGCCATTAAAATTCATCCGATGGTCTGTAAGGCCTTTAACGCTGATTTTGACGGAGATCAAATGGCGGTTCACCTGCCCCTTTCAACTATTGCCCAAAAAGAAGCTAAAGAAATTATGCTTTCCACGGCTAATTTTCTAAAACCGGCTACCGGTATTCCGATTATTACTTTCCACCAAGATATTGCTCTTGGTTGTTATTTTTTAACTAAAATTGATGATGAGGCGAAAAAACCAGAGAAATTTTTTACCAGCCCCGAAGAAGCGCTGCTGGCTTATGAGTTTGGCAAAATTGGTTTAAAAGAGAAAATTAAAGTGCGGCTCTCCCGACAAAATGTTAAGCCGCTAAAAAATACAGATTTAATCGAAACTTCAGTTGGTCGGATTATTTTCAACCAGGCCCTGCCTTCAGACTACCCCTTCCAGAATTCAGAAATAAAAATAAAAGATTTAGAAAGAATAAGCAGAGAAACTATTGAAAAATACCCTTCAGAAAAAGTGCAAGATATCTTAAATAAAATAAAACTATTGGGCTTTGAATACGCCACCCTGTCCGGAACCTCCTGGGGAATGGATGATTTAATTATTCCTTTGGAGAAAGAAAAAATTATAAAAGAAGCGGAAGAGAAAGTAGAACAAATTGAAGGACATTTAAGAAAAGGATTTCTCTCAAGAGAAGAAAAAACCATTAAAGTGATTAAAATTTGGAATAAAGTAAAATCCGAAATCGAAGAATTGGTCCCGAAAACCCTGCCGAAAAATGGGCCGATTTATCAAATCATTGAATCAGGAGCAAAAGGCTCCTGGGGACCGTCGGTTCAAATGAGCGGGATGAAAGGTTTGGTTATTAATCCGACCGGTCAAATCATTGAACTGCCGATAAAAAACTCTTTTAAGCAAGGTTTTGAGGTTTTAGAATATTTTATTTCCACTCACGGAACAAGAAAAGGACTGGCTGACACGGCGCTCCGGACTGCCATGGCTGGCTATCTCACCCGAAGATTGATAGATGTTGCCCACGAAATAATCATTACTGAAAAAGATTGCGGAGACGAACAGGGAATTGTCGTCCGGAAAAAAGACGCCGATGAAATTGGCCAGAATTTTATTTATAAAATTTCAGGAAGAACAAGCCTTGAAAATATAAAGGGGGTTTGCAAAAAAGGAGAAATTATTGACTGGGAAAAAGCAGAAAAAATAATCAGCCTCAATATTAAAGAAGTAAGAATCGCTAGCCCGCTTGCCTGCAAAACAACAAGAGGAGTTTGTCAAAAATGTTATGGTTGGGATCTGGGAAAAAACAAGATAATAGAAATAGGACAAGCGGCCGGAATTGTGGCCGCTCAGGCAATTGGCGAACCGGGAACCCAATTAACAATGAGGACTTTCCATTCCGGGGGCGTTGCCGGAGAGAGTGATATTACTTTTGGCCTGCCTCGAGTTCAAGAGATTTTTGAAGCTAGAATCCCGAAAGGAAAAGCTAAGATTTCTCCTGTCCAAGGAAAAATAATAGAAATAACTTCTGAAGGAATTATCAAGATTAAAGCATTTTCAAAGATAAAACAAGAAAATAAAACTTCCAAAAAACTTCATCTTTTGGACAGTAAAAAATTGTTGTCAGGGGCAAAAAAGAAGATAAGCGCCAAGCGCTCATCTCCAATTCTAGAATATAAAATTCCGGAAAATACAGCAATTTTAGTAGAGCCGGGCCAGGAAATAAAAATAGGCCAGCAACTCTGCGAGGGCAGTTTAGACTTAAAAGAGTTATTTAAATTGGTTGGGATCGAACAAACTCAAAAATACATTATCAAAGAAATCCAAAAAATTTATGTTTCCCAGGGGGCTTTAATTCATGACAAACACATAGAAATAATCTGCCGCCAAATGTTCTCTCGTTTAAAGATTACTGACTCCGGAGATTCTATTTTTAAACTTGGGGAAATTGTAGAAAAAGCGGAATTTTTAAGAGAGAACATTCGGCTCAAAAAAGAGAAAAAGAAACCAGCCAGAGGTATTGTTCTTTTGCTTGGTGTCTCTAAGGTCGCTTTAACCACTGACAGCTTTCTTTCCGCTGCTTCTTTTCAGGAGACTTCTAGGGTTCTAATCAGTTCCTCCTTAAGAGGAAAAGAAGATAAGCTCCGCGGGCTTAAAGAAAATGTGATTATTGGAAAGCTTATTCCGGCCGGGACTGGTTTTAGAAAATAAGAAAAAATGCTATTATAAGTCAGGGATGGCAAGAAAAAAACTCAAAAATAAAAAAGAGAGGAGAGTAAAAAAACCAAGCTTTTTTACTTTGCCCGGAGAAACGAAAAAGACGATTATTGGAACGGCAATTTTTATTATCGCCATCATTATTGTTTTAAGTTTCTTCAATTTGGCCGGATTAGCCGGACAAAAAATAATAGACGTTCTTGTTTTTCTAATCGGAAATACAGTCTATTTCGTTCCTTTAATTCTTGTCTTTATTGGCTTAATTTCCTTAAAAACTCAATATAAAAAAATCTTAGGCCCAATAATTTTAGCCATCATTATTCTAATGCTTGGGCTCACCGGCTTTTGGGAAAGCTTGGATTGGGAAACCAAGCAGGGAGGTTGGATCGGTTTTGTTTTTAGCTGGCCTTTTGTTCGACTTTTTGGAACCCTGGTTTCTAAAATTATATTTGGCGGGCTAATTTTAATCGGAACTCTGGTTCTCTGGCAGCTCTTAATCCCCCATCCGAGTAAAACGAAGACTGAACAAGAACTAAAAATAAAAACCGAGCCGGAAAAACCTTTGATCAGCCGATTAGTAAAAAAAGTAATCAACAGAACGCAGGATTTCAAAATTAAACAAACCGCTCTCTTTTCGCCGGAAAAACCGAAAGAATCTTCGGTTTTAAAAATAAAAAGCAAAGAGACGGCCGGTTTTCCAATAAAACCAATAATAAAAAGCGAATATTTTCTGCCGCCTTTAGATTTGTTGGAAGCGGAAAAGGGGAAACCAATGGCCGGAGACACTATTACCAATTCAGCTATTATCAAAAAAACTTTGGAGAATTTTGGATTAATAGTAGAGATGTCAGAAATAAATATTGGCCCCACAGTTACTCAATATGCCCTGAAACCGGCTGAAGGGATTAAACTTTCAAAAATTACCGCTCTTTCCAATAACCTTTCCTTGGCGCTGGCAAGCCATCCGATTAGAATTGAAGCGCCTATTCCCGGCAAATCCCTGGTTGGAATTGAAATCCCAAACAAAGAAAGATGCTGGGTCAGATTAAAAGATTTAATTTCAAGCTCTAATTTTCAAAACTCCGCTTCTGCTCTAAACTTTGTTTTGGGTCGAGATGTTTCTGGAAACCCGATTTACGCTGACCTTGCCAAAATGCCTCATCTGCTAGTAGCAGGTAGTACCGGCACCGGGAAAACGATTTTTTTGAATAGCTTAATCTTATCTTTGCTTTTTCAAAACTCCCCGGAAACCTTAAGAATTATCTTAATTGACCCGAAAAGAGTGGAATTTTCCGTCTACCAAGGGTTGCCTCATCTCTTAATCCCAACTATTGTTGAGGCCCAAAAATCAGTTAACGCCTTAAAATGGCTAATCTCTGAAATGGAAAGAAGGTTTGATGTTTTATCTGAAAATGGATCGCGCGACATTCTCAGCTATAATGAAAAAGCTTTAAAGAAAACAAAAGAGCCCATTCCTTATATCGTTTTAATTATTGACGAATTAGCGGATTTAATCGCGGCCAAAGGAAAAGAAATAGAAGCTGGAATTGTCAGATTAGCCCAAATGGCTAGGGCGGTCGGCATTCATTTAATAGTGGCCACCCAAAGACCGTCAGTAGAAGTGATTACCGGCCTAATTAAGGCAAACATTAGTTCCCGAATCACTTTCCAGGTTGCCTCTCAAGTTGACTCAAGAACAGTTCTGGATATGGCTGGCGCGGAAAAACTCTTGGGGTCAGGCGATATGCTTTTTATTTCTGCTGAAACTGTCAAGCCCAAAAGGATTCAAGGAGCTTATGTTTCAGAAAAAGAAATAAGAAACGTGGTAGATTGGATTAAATTAAAAGCCATAAAATCGGAAATTGAAAGCTCTGACTCTTCTGACGTCAAGGAATTATCGGAAAATAATTTATCTAAAGATATTGAAATGGAGCTGGAATCCTTTGATTCTAATTTAGAAAGCGTTTCATCTGAAAAAGATGATATTCTATATGAAAAAGCGAAAAAAATAGTTATTGAAGCGAAAAAAGCCTCTGCCTCTTTGCTTCAAAGAAGATTAAGCATTGGCTACGCTCGAGCGGCCAGGCTATTAGATATGCTTGAGGAAAATGGAATAGTGGGACCAGGACAAGGAGCCAAGCCAAGAGAGATTTATATTCAGAATAATGATGCTAATAATGACATTACAGACGATGACGGATGGAAGAAAGTATGATACAATAAAGAGTGTAAAGCGTAAAGCGAAAAATGCAAAATAAATTTTTATATTTTGAGCTTTAAGCTGTTGTTTTGCGCTTTGCGTTTTGCGCTTTACGTTCTATTAGTATGCTGAAGAAAAAAGAATCCAAAATTAAACAAAAAGACCTCCAAGAAGCGATTGCTGAAATCAAACAAAGATTTGGAGGGGGCGCGATTATGAAATTAAAAGAAGTCAAGGCGGTAGATGTTAATGTTATTCCTACTGGCTCTATTTCTTTAGATTTAGCTTTGGGAGTGGGCGGAGTGCCGCGAGGCAGAGTAATTGAAATTTATGGTCTTGAATCAAGCGGCAAGAGCACATTAGCTTTACATATTTTAGCTGAAGCGCAAAAACAAGGAGGGGTGGGCGCTTTTGTTGACGCTGAACACGCCCTAGACCCTGACTACGCTAAAAAAATCGGTGTTAATATTGATGATTTGTTAATTTCCCAACCTGATTCTGGGGAACAGGCCTTGCAAATTGTTGAAACCCTGGTTAAGTCCGGAGAAGTTGATGTCATTGTGGTTGATTCAGTGGCCGCTTTGGTTCCTCAAACAGAAATCACCGGAGAAATGGGCGAATTTCAAGTTGGTCTTCAAGCTCGGCTTATGTCGCAATGCCTAAGAAAACTTTCCGGCATTATATCTAAAACAAAAACTATCGTAATATTTTTAAACCAGATTAGAATGAAAATCGGTACAATGTGGGGAAATCCAGAAACAACATCGGGCGGAATGGCTCTAAAATTTTACGCTTCAGTAAGGATTGAGTTAAGAAGAATTGCCCAGATTAAGCAAAAAGAAGAAATTATTGGTTCTAGGATTAAAGCGAAAATAGTAAAAAATAAAGTTGCTCCGCCGTTTAAGATGGCTGAATTTGATATTTTTTACAATGAGGGAATTTCCTTTTTTGGCGATGTTTTAAATACTGGCTTGAAAACAGGGATAATAAAAAGAGCCGGTTCTTGGCTCCAATTTGAAGATACTAAACTTGGACAGGGAACTGAAATCAGCAAAGAATTCTTAAGAAAGAATCCGGAAATTACGAAAAAAATTAAAGATTTGTCAATTACGCAGGCGCTAACCGAAACTCAATGAAATAAAATTTCATTTTGCTCTTCATCAACTTCGTGATGAAAACTACGTTTTCATCGACTGCGTGATGAAAACTCCTAGTTAAGCGAGGCAACAAGTCCTCAAAGTAGCTTTCGGA
>CAYOVW010000002.1:0-15618 GCA_964407555.1 uncultured Candidatus Saccharibacteria bacterium | reverse complement strand
AAATTCCGGAAAAAATAAAATAAATTTTACGATATTTTAGAAAAGGAATGTTCATGTTTCAAATGCAAAACGTAAAGCGAAAAATGCAAAACAACAACTCAAAATGCAAAACAAATTTTAAAGAATATTTTAAATTTTACGTTGTTATTTTACGCTTTGCGTTTTGCGTTTTGCGCTTTACGCTTTCTTATCCCCATAGCCATTTTATTCTTTCCAATTTTGTTCCTTCAAAAAATTTCAGAAAGTTCTTGGTAATAACAATCGCTGAAAACATGCTGATTAAAATTCCCAAAGACAGAGTCAAGGCAAATCCCCTAACAAAGCTGGCGCCAAAAGCAAATAAAATCAGCGTAACAATTAAGGTGGTCAAATTGCCGTCGCGAATTGACGGCCAAGCTCTATTAAAGCCCTCTTCAATAGCCGCCTTAATTGACTTGCCGTCTTTTATTTCTTCCCGCATCCTGGAAAAAATTAAAATATTGGCGTCAACCGCCAAGCCAGCAGAAAGAATCACCCCAGCAATACCAGCCAAAGTTAAAGTAACCGGAATAATCTTAAACAAAGCTAAAATTAAAATAATATAAATCGCCAAAGCCAAAGCGGCCAACAGACCGGGCAGGCGATAAATAAAAATAAGAAAAATGACTATGGCTAAAAGTCCGAAAAGCCCGGCGAATAAGCTCTGTTCAAGGGAAATTTTGCCCAAAATAGGGCCAACTGTTTGCTGAGAAATTAATTCTATTGGAACCGGTAGAGCGCCGGCGTTCAAGTTCCGAACCAAATCCCGGGCTTCTTCAATCGTGAAATCACCGGTAATTTGAGCCCGACCGCCAGTGATTTTTTCCTGAACCACTGGAGCTGAAAGCAAAACATTGTCAATATAGATAGCTATTGGCTCTCCGACATTTTTTTCAGTCAATTCTTCAAAAATCTTCGCGCCTTCATCATTAAATTGAAGCAAAATAATCGGCCTGGGCGCCGGATGGTCAAAACCAACTTCGCTTCTTTGCAGATATTTTCCGGTTAAAACAGTTGGCTTAAAAAACGGGTCTTCAAAAATCAGTTGCCAATTCTCTATTTCCTCAATTTTCTGAAAATCCTCAGCAGTCATTTCCTCAAATTCTTTACCGATTATTTCTCTTATTTCCTCTCTCTTGGCAAGAATTTTTTCTGTTTCTTGTTCTTCTCTCTGCTCTTTGAACTGAAGAAAAGGCGTTTCGCCAATTATCCTTATTGCTTCAGCCACATCAAAAACACCGGCCAACTCAACAATCAATCTTTCGTCCTTAACTTGAACCAATGGCTCAGCCACTCCGAAAATATCAACTCTTCTTTCAATAACATCTCTCAGGCCCTCCATTAATTCTGGCCAATCAGCCGGTTCTATTTCTGTTAAATCCGCTTGATAAACTAAATGCACTCCGCCTTGCAGGTCTAGCCCTAATCTAAAAGGGATATTAGGGAAATGAGGCAAATTTAAAAACTGGGGAAAAACCAAGTTCCCGGCTAAAAAAACCAGAACAAGAATAATTCCCACAGCTAGATAGTTATTTTTCTTTAACATATTAATTTAGCATAACAAAAATTGCCTTGGTTAACAAGAGCAATGAAAACTTTGTTTTCTTCTCCGTCTTCGACCTAGAAGTCCTAATAATGTTAATTACCCTCAAAAATTTTTACAATTTGAAGTCCAATTCCTTTGCTGGTTAAATAAGCAAAGTTTCCAAAAACAAACAAAAAATAAAACTTCATTGATGTCTGCGAAGATAACAGCATTTTTTGTATTTTATTGGTTTACCAGTTTGAGGGTTTATTTTTCCGCAGGGACAGGGGTCGTTACGACCAATTTTAGCTTTGGGCCGCGAATCAACATAAGTATCAGCGCGAACCAATGGCACGGCTGCCGGTTGCGCCCTAAATATCGCTTGGACAATTTTATTTTCAACAGCTAAAAGAAATTCCTGAAAAATCCGATGTCCTTCATTTTTATACTCAATCAAGGGATCACGCTGACCATAAGCTCTTAACCGAACTGAATCCCTAAGCTCTTCCATCTGAGAAAGATGGTCTATCCAGAAGATATCCAAAGTCCGCAAGCAGAAAATCCTTTCAATTTGTCGCATATTTTCCAAGCCAATCTCTTTTTCCTTTTTCTCATAATCCTCTCTTGAAAAACCTGATTTTTTTATTAATTCTAAGATATAAGTTCTTAAGCTATTTTCAGATTTTTCTAAAATTTCCTTTCTTTTTCTGTAAAAAATTTCTCTCTGTTTGTTCATTACATCGTCATAATCCAAAAGGTGCTTACGGGTATCAAAATTAAAGCCTTCAATTTTTGTTTGAGCGGTCTCAATCGCTCCGGAAACAATTTTGGCTTCAATCGGCTGGTCCTCTGGAAGTTTTAACATTTTCATTAAAGATTTTATTTTATCTCCGCCAAAAATCCTCATAAGGTCATCTTCCAAAGAAACAAAAAACTGAGAAGAGCCCGGGTCTCCCTGGCGGCCGGCTCTTCCGCGCAGCTGATTATCAATTCTTCTTGCTTCATGCCGCTCAGTGCCAATTATATGAAGCCCGCCAAGCTCAATAACTTTTTTTGCTTCTTCTTGATCTGGCGGATTGCCTCCCAAAACTATGTCAACTCCCCGGCCAGCCATATTAGTGGCAATGGTCACTGCGCCTATTTTGCCTGCCTGGGCAATAATTTCTCCTTCTTTCTCATGGTGTTTAGCGTTTAATATCTGATGTGGAATGCCTTCTTTCTCTAACAGCTTCCCCAAATATTCATTTTTTTCTATTGAAACCGTGCCAACTAAAACCGGCTGGCCCTTTTGGTTCTTCTTTTTTATCTGTTCAATAATTGCCTTAAATTTCCCTTGCTCGGTCCGATAAACCTGGTCTGCCAGATCTTTTCTAATCATTGGCAGATTGGTCGGAACAATAATTACTTCTAATTTATAAACCTTATAAAATTCTTCCGCCGAGGTAGCAGCGGTGCCGGTCATACCGGCTAATTTTTTATACAAACGAAAATAATTCTGAAAAGTAACTGAAGCCAATGTTCGCGACTCTCGCTGAACTTCAACTCCTTCCTTGGCTTCAATTGCCTGATGAAGTCCGTCGGAATAACGACGACCAGGCATTAAACGACCGGTAAACTCGTCAACAATAACAATTTGTCCCTCTTTTACTACATAATGTTGGTCTTTTTTAAATAAAATATGGGCTTTTAGGGCCTGCTCTAAATGATGAACCTGTCTAATTCCTCTTTCTTCATAAATGTTTTCTACTCCTAAAATGTTTTCAACTTTGGTAATCCCTTCATCGGTCAAGGAAACCGCTCTCATCTTTTCATCAACGCTGTAATCAATGCTTTCTTTAAGTTGAGGCACAATCCTGGCGAATTCCCTGT
The DNA here is from genome assembly GCA_964407555.1 of uncultured Candidatus Saccharibacteria bacterium. Lineage (GTDB taxonomy): Bacteria > Patescibacteriota > Minisyncoccia > Minisyncoccales > RBG-13-42-11 > JAHXGL01. Next base: position 12,206 of record CAYOVW010000002.1, on the reverse strand, counting down.
ACATTTTGGTTGATTCTGAATCAGGAGCGGAAATGATTAAAGGCGTCCTGGCTTCGTCAATTAAAATTGAATCTACTTCGTCAATAATGGCATAATTAAAACCTCGCTGGACTTGCTGGGATAAATCATAGACCATATTATCCCTCAAATAATCAAACCCAAACTCATTATTCGTCCCGTAAGTAATATCAGCCCCATACGCCTCTTTCCTTGAAACCGGCCGCAAATAACTTTCAACAATTTTAAACCCGCCTTTTGCGTCCCTCTCTCTGTCTGTTGCTTCATCTAAATTAGGATCATAAATATAAGCTGCGTCATGAACTATACAACCAACTGACAAGCCAAGCGCGTGATAAATCTGACCCATCCAAACCGTATCTCTTTTGGCTAAATAATCATTAACCGTAACAATGTGAACGCCCTCTCCGGTCAAAGCGTTTAGAGAAGCTGACAAGGTGGCGGCTAAGGTTTTTCCTTCGCCGGTTTTCATCTCGGCAATTTTTCCTTGGTGCAAGGCAATGCCGCCAATTAGCTGAACGTCAAAATGCCGCTGATTAAGAGTTCTTTTAGCCGCTTCTCTGACCAAAGCAAACGTCTCCGGCAAAAGAGCATCTAAACTTTCACCTTTGACAAGCCGCTTTTTGAATTCATTGGTTTTTTGTTTCAGTTCCTCATCAGAAAAAACCTCGAATTTTGGTTCGAGCGAGTTAATTTTATCAACCAGAGGTTGAAGTTTCTTCAAGTATTTTTCGTTGGCGTCGCCAAAAATTTTATTAAGTATTGACATTGACCTTATCTTACGCGAGCTTCAGCGAAGCGGTTGAAAAGAGCTTTAGCTCTTTGAGTAAATATTTTGGCAGGACAGCTGAAGCAAAATGAATTTCCGGATTGTAGTATTTTAAATCTAAATTTAATTTTTTGTATCTCTGCTTGATATTTTTATAATTCGGCTTTTGAGATGCGGATTTCAATGCCAAGGTAAAACTGTATTCGCTTGAACATTGCAAAGATGGAATACTGACTCGGTGAATTTCAACCCAGGGAAAAAGTTTTTTCAACTTATTGTAAATGCTTTTCAGGTGAGAAAATTGATCAAAAACGCAGCCGCTCTGAATAATCAAAACTCCGTTTTCAGCAAGGGCTTTGAAAGTATCTTGATAAAATTTCCAATGAAAAAGCTTTAAGGACGGCCCCGGAGGGTCGGTGGAATCAAGAATTATTATGTCAAAAAAGTTTTTATATTTTCTAACAAACTTTATTCCGTCCTCAATAAATATCTTTGCTCTTTTATCCTGAAAAGCTTTTTGCGAAACAAAAGGCAGATATTTTTTAGAAACTTCAATAACTTTTTTATCAATATCAACTAAATAAACTTCTTGTATCGGGTGTTTTAAAACTTCTTTCAACGCTCCCCCGTCGCCACCGCCAATAGTTAAAACTTTTTTAGGCTTTTGATGGCAGAACATTGCCGGATGAACAAGCATCTCATGGTAAATAAATTCGTCTATCTGCGACAACTGAACAATTCCGTCTAAAACCAACATTCGGCCAAAAGAAAAAGTGTCAAAAACTTCTATTTTTTGATAAGATGATCTTCCCGAATATATTTTCTTTTTTATCTTTATGCCGATCTTTGATTCGTCAGAAATTCCGGGAATAGTTTTTTCAAAAAACCATTGATTTTTCATAGCGCAAGTCATAGTCTCAATATTCCCCTTTTTATCTTTCTTACTTTCAGCTTTTTCGGTTTAAGCTCTTTTCTTAAATATTCTAAAGCTTTATCCGGACTAGCTTTATCACCGCAAGTATAAATATCTATTGCCATATAATTAAATTCAGGCCAACTATGAATAGCGATATGAGATTCTGCCAATAAAACAAACCCAGTAATTCCCTGGGGCTGAAATTTATGAGTCGCAATTTTTAATAAAGTATTATTTGAAGCTTTAACTGCTCCGAGTAAAATTTCTTTTATTTTTTTGGGGTCTTCAATATTTTCTCCATGCCAAAAATCAGCAATCAAATGAATGCCAACATGTTTTTTCTTTATACGATGAATAATCGTCTTGACCCATTGAATGGATCTCTTTGTTTTTTGAATCATATTTTTATTTTGCGTGATGAAAACACGGTTTTCATCGACTACGTGATGAAAACTTCATTTTCATCGACTAGTTGCTTTACCAAACGCTTTTAGGCGCTCGGCGGTTCTCCCCCTCCTTATTACCTTATTAGGAGAGGGAAGAAAAACAAAGAGTTAAACAAAAAAGCAACTAATTTTAATTTTTAACTGATTGTAATTATAACAAATCTGCAAAAAAAAACAACCGAGCACTCAAAACATTGAGTACTCGGCTATGAGAAGATTTTATTTCTTCTTCTTTTTTGCTTTCGCTTTCTTTTTCTTTGCCATGAAAATTTTGTTGTTCTTAAAAAATTCAGCAAATAGTCGACCACTATTCGCAAAAAAGTTTTCCTTATTTCATTTTTTCATTTCAAGAAAGTTTGTCAACCCCGTTAGAAGTAAAGTTATCCACATATTGCAAAAAAAATTATTTCTTGCTTTATTTTACAGGAACTTCTAATGGGGTCAAGAGTGGAAAACTTAAAGAAGCTCGATTTCCTCTTCTAGAATTATTTTAAACTTACTTTTCACTTCTTTTTTCGCCAGATTTATTAACTTTATTACATGTTTTGCTTTGCCTTTTCCTAAATTAACAATAAAATTGGCGTGTTTCTCGGAAATTTTAACCTTTCCAATCTTTTTCCCTTTTAAACCGCTTTTTTCAATTAACCAGCCAGCCGGAATTATTTGTTTTTTATTAAACTCCTTTAGTTCCGGAAATTTTTCTAATAATTTTTGGTTTTTAATTTTTCCTTGATAATTCTTAAATACACTACCGGCTGAAGGAAAATTTAACGGCTGATTTTTTTTCCGATAATCTGAATATTCCTTCGTTTTCTTTTTAATATCTTCTTGTTTCCTTTTTTTAAGCCGAATAACCGCTGAAAGAATTATTAGATTTGGGTTTTGTTTAAAGATACTATTTTTATATTTGAATTTACAATCTTTGTTTTTAAAAATTTTAATTTTTTCATTCTTAACATCAAAAATTTCAACCCCTTGAACTAAATCTGCCATTGACTTTCCAAACGCTCCAGCATTCCCCCGTATCGCGCCGCCAATTGTCCCGGGAATCCCGACTGCCCACTCCAGCCCTGTTAAATTATTTTTAAGAGCTAATGTTATAATTTTACTTAATAATACCCCTGATTCAATTTCAATAATTTTTGACTTTTGACCTGTGCTTTTGACTTTTAACTTTTGACTTTTAACTTTTATCACTATCCCTTTATATCCTTCATCAGCCACCAAAATATTACTTCCGCCGCCCAAAATAAAAAACGGCAATTTCTTTTCTTTTGCCATTAAAATTGCTTTCATCAAATCTTTTTTGGTTTTAGCAAGATAGAAATATTTTGCCGACCCGCCAATCTTAAAAGTAGTATAATTTTTAAGAGAAATATTTTTTTGAACTCCCGGTAATTCTTTTTTAACTTTTCTATAATTTTGAGTTTTAAATTGTAATTTTGCATTCCGAGTCATTGTAATGGCCAAAGGCGAAAAGAACCAAAGGTTCTTTGAGTTTTGCATTTTGAACTTTGAATTTTTTAAATGGACCGGGAGAGTTAACTCCAATACTAAGTCTTTAGTGAGTGCTATCCTCCCGATCCGATTTTATTTTAACAAATTATAAAAAGAAAACAATAAAAAAACAGCAAGTTTTGCTCGAGAAAAACTTGCTGTCGACTTAGCGGAGCTCCTTTCGGACCACCCACTGCCATTATATTAACAAAATAAAAAAAATTGTCAAGGGCTGTGCCTAAAGGGTCAGGCCCCGCAACTCATTGCGGAGTCTGACCCCACTAAGCGCCAACTTACAAATTCAGAACATTGTTTATTTGTTTTATCAAAGAAACAACTACTGGCGGAGGAAGCAAGCTATAGCTTAATTGATTTTCATTATCTAAAACCAGCCAGGGTTTTTCTTTTATTATTGCTTTCTTTTCCTTTTTATTCCATTGATAATAATATTCCGGAGTGATTTCATAATCATCAATATATTGTCCAGCTAATTTTTGGGGGACTGAGTTTCTTAAGAAAACCTTGGGAATTCCATAAAGAGAAACCGCCCGGCTAATTAATTCTTCTTCTTTTTTCAATCTTTTTTTAATCGGCTTAATTCCTTTTTCGTCTCCTTCCTTGGCAATCATTTTAATTTCTTGACAATTTGGGTTGTCGCAAATTAAGTAAAATTCTTTCTTCTTTTGAAGATAGCCTATTTTTGAACTGGGCAGCAATTTCAAATTTCGCGAGGTTTGGCAAAGCGGACAAACTCTCCGATATTTTATTCTTTCGTCAATTACTTTCTCCGGAACATCAATTAAAACAAAAAGGTCAGGATCGTCCCGATAACCAATTAAGTCGCGGAAGAAAAGAGTGAAATTTATCTGGTCCAAATCTCTGGGAAAACCGTCAATAAAAATAGTTTTCTTTTGTTTTTTTTCAATCTCTCTTTTAAGGAGAGTTAAAATTAATTCTGTCGGCAAAAGAGTTTTTGTGCTTCTTTTTGTTAAAACAGAAATTATTTCTTTAATTGAATCTCGTCCCCGATAATTCTTTTCCAAGAATAGTGTCAATTCTTTCTTCTTTTTTTTGTTTTTCAGCTCCTGGTCAACCTCTCTAATCATATCGCCGACAGAAAGATGTTCTATCTTTTGAGGAGCAACTATCTCGGCAAACATTTTTGAATAAGTTCCTTTGCCTGAATTCTTTTTCCCCAGCAAATAAGCGATAAAAGTGTTTCCTTTTCTGAAATAATCTCTTATTTTTTCAATTTCTTTTCCGGCTTTCAATTCAAAATACTCTTTTCTCTCCTTTGGATTGTTTAAATCAAATACGCAAGCGTTCTTTTCTGTCAACCCTTTAATTTTAGTTTTAAAAATTGGAAACTCCATATAAGTTCTTTCCATCAGAGAAGATTTTTACATCTCCGTCTAAATCGGTTCTCAAAATTTTTATACCAAATTTTTCTAATCTTTCCAATACCTCTTGATGCGGATGGCCGTATTTATTGTTTTTGCCAGTCGAAATTACCGCTATTTCCGGAGAAACAGCTTCAATAAATTCTGAATAACTGGAATTTTTACTTCCATGATGAGCGACTTTCAAAACTTCTGAATTTAAATAATTTTTTCTGTCCTTTAATTCTCGCTCTGCTTTTTTTTCTATATCAGCGGTAAATAAAAAAGAATTCTGATTATAAACCAAGCGGGCAACGATTGAAGTATTATTAATCGCTCTTCCGCATTCAATTTTGCGCCCTTTAAGGTTTTCAGACGGATTTAGGATATCAAGAAAAACCTTTGGGCCAAGTTTTATCTTTTGACCAGCCCGGGCAATAAAAATTTCCGACCCTTCCTGATTAATTAATCTCAGCCATTCTTGATAACTAAAAGTGTCTACTTCAATTCCAGTCCATAAAATCCGCTCAACTTCATATCTCTCCAAAACCAGCAAAAGGCCCTTTAAGTGATCAACGCTGGGATGAGTTAAAATTATTAAATCAATCGTTCTGTCCCAAAAAGGCATTTCCTTTCCCAGTCTTTCTAGAATAGTTTTATCAGGCCCGCCGTCAATTAAAATCTGATGGCTATGAGGACTTTCAATAAAAATTGCTTCACCTTGACCAACATCAAAAAAAATAACCTCTAAAAATCCGGCTCTATCCAAATCATTAACCGCCATCCAAGCCAGAATGTTAAAACAAAGCAAAATTATTAAAATGCTTGAAGTCCAATTTTTAGCTTCTTTCATTTTCACCCCCGCCTCCAGAGGAGGGGGCGGGGCTCGATATATGGAGGTAAAAACAGCTTTTTGAGCTAGGTCTTTCCTAAAATCCTAAACATCTTAGTCCCACACACGGGACAAGTACCGGTTATCGCCTTTCTCTTGGTTCCGCCCTTGCCTTTCATTGCTATTTCTTTGGCTCCTGATATCTCTTGTTTTTTCTTACATTTTACGCAGTAACCTTCCATAATATTTTAAACGGATAAAAATAATTAAATAAGACCGACCTTTTACCTTCTTATTTTATCTTATTTTAACTCAATTTTTAAAAAATGCCACTCAATAAACGCTTCGCGTTCATCTTCACACTCTCAACGAAAGAGTCTGGCTCTTCTCGCTACCAGCAAGGCAATTTCAGCCTGTAATTGAAAAATCAATTCTCTTAAAAATTCAATCTGTTTTATAATCTCTTTTATTAATTCTTTTTCCTGTTCCGGCGTTCTTTTTTCAATTGAAGCGGTCCAGGAAAAAGAAAAGGCCTTTTCTCTTCCGTTAAATCCTGTTATCTTACTCTGAGCTGAGGGCATGATTGTAAAAGATCTATTTTTAGAGTTAAAATCAGGAATATAAATCACCCCTCTTTGTTGTTCGTCAAGCTCTAAAAAACCGATGGTCAGATTGCCGGCTACATCTTCAATCATATAAGGAACCTTAAAAACAAATTCTTTGTTCCCTTTGAATTCTACTCTAAGCACCTGGTGGCCGCCAATAAATCTATACCAATTAGCTGACCAATCAGTGGTGGTATGGGTTACTGACAAAACCCCCCGGCCAATTAAAGGAAGAAAATTTGTTAAAGGGACAACTCTTAAATCTTTCAGTTGCGGGTTTAAAAAACAATATTTAGGACCAATTTCACAGTCATTAACCAAAAGAGCGATTTTCCAATCAGTAAAAATCTGGTGAAAATCCTGTTCAAAGCCGTTTTTCTCCAAAGCGTAGTTTATTGAGGGAATGCCAACCTTTTCGGAAAGAAGCGAATCAACCAAAATTTCTATGCCGTAAAAGTCATTCAAATATTGAGCAAACAAACTAACCACGCCATAGTCAGAAGCTTCAGCCAGCCATTCAGTAAGAGAATCAGACGGGTTGCGCAAAAAACTTTTTACTCTCTGTTTAAGAAGACTATCCTCAAAAACATCATCATAACCAAGCAAAGTAGAAGCAAATTCAGCCCGAAGATCATTAAGCCAAATTTCTTCTGTTACTCCGCGAATAATATCTTTCTGGTTAAAAGTAATCAAATGGATAAATTCATGAGCTAAAATATTCCTTAGCCAGGGGCTCTCAATCTGAAAAGCGTTAAGATAAAGCATTTCTCTTTCATTGGAGCCTGGAACCTGAACCCTGGAAAAACCATCACCGCTGTGAAAATAACCGCCCACCCTTTCAATCATCGGATGGATTAAAACAGTAATTCTCAAATCTCCATCAATGCCCGGCCTTGGTTCTAAACCAAAAGTTTCAGTTAAAATAGGATAAATCCTGTTTCTGAATTCTTGGTCAAGTTCTTTTAAGGAATTTATTTTATTCCTCTGTTCTTCAAAACCCTGCGCCAACCACCATTCATTATCAACATAAAAATAGAGCTTGGGCGAAGTTTTAATTAAAACAGCAATAATTTCTTCTCTTTGGTAAAAATCAAAATCAGGACTGACAAAAAATCTGGTTCTTTCAGTCGCAAAAACAAAGCTCGGCGCAAAAAGAAAAACAATAATACTGAAAAAGAAAAAAGTTTTTAAAATAAATCGAGGAAACATATTTTATGCTGTTTTTATATTATCATTTTTTCAGAATTAAAAAAGGGTCAGGCAAAAACCAAGAATACCTAGAATCAAACTAATGACAAAAACTATCCGCAAATTATTGCGAATAACTTTGTTTGTTTGTTCCAGCGCGCCAACCACTGCCAAAGCGGCAACCACATTATGAATGGCAATCATATTCCCCAAAGCTGCGCCTAGCCCTTGCAAACTTAAAACCAAAACCGGGTCAATCTCTAAAAATAAAGCGACGCTTACTTGAAAGTCGCTAAACAAAAGATTGGAAATCGTGGTCCCGCCAGTAATAAAAGAACCCAAAGCGCCGATAAAGGGAACAAAAATCGGCCAAGAAGCTCCGGCAAAATCAGCCACTGCCTGAGCTAAAATCAAGGGCATGCTTAGATACTGATTAGGGTTTTCTCCAGAGGCATGAACAAAAATTTTAACAAAGATTAAAACTAAAACAAGAGTCAGGAGCGGTTTTCTTATCTTGCTCAAAGAATTTTGACAGCTGATTTTTAATTGAGAAAATGACATCTTAAAGGCAAAAAAGAAAAATAAAGAAATCAAGATTAATAAAACTCCAATCGAATAAAAAATGCTGAAAGAATAGTCAATACCTAAAAAAGGAAAATAGAGACGGCCAAAATTTATCAACCAACTCTTAAACGGCAAAAAATCGGCCCGGGACAAAAAGATGACAAAAACAACAAAAAAATAAGGGGCCAAGCTGGAAAAAATTTTCTTTGAAGAAACTGAAATAAAAGGAGCTCGGGGAACAACTCTATCAAAACTCCATTCGTTTTTCGGAACCAGCCAACCCTGTTTGGTGACTATTAAAAGCAAGATTAATCCAATTAAACCACCAACAACCAAGATTAATTCAGGACCTAAAAATTTAGCTAATAATATGCCCGGCAAGACAACAAACAAACAAGCCATTGTTAAATAAGGAATAATTTCTAAAACATATTTAAAGCGTCTGACCGTTTTTTGACCAAAAGAAAAAATTAAAACAACAATCATTGCTAAACAAGCCAGAAAAAAACTAAGCAGATTAAAGTAAGCAATATAAATTGTAACCTGATTTAAGAATTCTGGTTCCTGAGCCAAAGCGCCAAGGCCAACGCCGAAACCAAGAACTATCGGCAGGCCAAAAGCGCCGAAAATACTTGACATTGCCGCGCCAATCAAAACAACAGTTACCGCGGCAATTGGAGAAAATCCTAAAACTATAAGAATAGGCGCCAGTAAGATTGCTGGCGCGCCAAAACCGGCGCTTCCCTCTATTAAAGTGGCAAAAACCAAGCCAATAATAATCGCTAAAATTCGTTTATCCTGGCTAAGTCCTTTAAAGATATCTTTAATTTTTGTTTCCAGCCCGCTTTGCCGAAGAATATTAAGAAAAAAAACTGCTCCCAAAATAATCAATATTATTTCTAAGGCAAAAAAAGTTCCCTGAATTCCAGAAGCTAAAATCTGTAATAAGGGCGTCTGCCAAATAAAAATTATTGCGGCTAAAAGCAAAAAAAGAGCGGCTGAAATCGCTTTGTTCACTGACCAATTAAGAACAAGAATTAGAAAACAGAGAACAACTATCGGTAAAGCGGCAAATAATACCAACATAATTTTATTATCGGGGTCAGACCCCGCAACTCATTGCGGGGTCTGACCCCCACTAAGCAGGCTCCGCTAAGCAGACCCTTTAAGCAAATCTTTTATTGCAAATCAAGTTCTGGCCCCCAAGCAGGATTGATTTCAATTGCTTGTTCAATTTTCTCTCTGGCTAAATCATAATTTTCTGTTGCTACAGCTAATTCAATAAAAAGCTCCCAGGAACGAAAATGTCGCGGTTCAAGATTTATTGCCTTTTCCAAATATTGAAAAGCTAAATCCGGCTCATTTTGCTCAATCTTTACTCGACTCAAAGCCCAATACGCCAGTTGGTTGGTCGGACTCAACTCAATCGCTTCCTGTAATGTTTTTTCAGCCAATAAAAAACTTGCTTCAGCGCATTTATCTCTTCCATGTTCTTGATAAAATATTCCCTGGTTTGAGTAAAGTATTCCCAAGCTTAACCGAGAACAAAAATGCAAGGGAGTTTGTTTTATTTCTTTTTCCATTTCTCGAACAGCCAATTCAAACCCGGCTTCAAGCTCTTGGGGAAACTCTTTTTCAAGAAACTTATCCTCTCTTAAAGTTCTTGCCAGGCTGATTATTACTAAATCTTTCAAGCGCATTCTTATTTGCTGTCTTGGCAAAGGAGAGATTTCCAAAGCTTTTTCAAAAAAAGAAATTCTTTTCTCAAAACTAAGTTGAGGTAAAAAAGCGTTAGCAGTATAATGAGCCGCTACTGCCGGTTGAATTATAAATCTAAAGAAAGAAAAAAACAAAAAAACCAAAATAACAGCCAAAATCCATTTATTCTTTGGTTTAGCGCTTTTCTCAATCACTTTTTCTTCGCTCGGTTTTACTAAGACGCTAATAAATCCCAATATCAAAAAAAACATTATATAAGTGCTTATCATATCAAAAACAACCAGATTCTGAATGAAATAAGAAATTAATATCACTGAAAAAATTCCAGCTGTCCAAAAACTGATTCTTTCTCGAAAATATTTCCGCCACAAAACATAAAAAGCTGAAACAAAAATTCCAAGATAAGCCAAAAGACCAATAATACCAGTAGTTACTAAGGTGTCAAAAATAATATTATGAGCTCGGTCAAACCAAACTTCCCCTCCATACTCCGGCAAAAACAAAGAAGGATTAAAATGTCTGCTAAAAACTATATCAAAGCTTCCCAATCCCCAACCCAGCCATGGCCTTTCCTGCCAGCCCTGCCAAGCTTTCTCCCAAATAACCAATCTTGACTCGGTCGCCTTTTCAATGAATTTTTCTTGAACCCAACTATCGGGTTGGAAAAGAAAGAAAGTAAGAACTAAAAAAATTATCAAAGAACCAACCAGACAAACACGGCCTAAAATTCTTAAGAAAAATTTTGAAGAAGCAAACGCCAAATAAAGAAAAAGCAATAAAACTAAGCCGGCCAAAAAAGCCAAAATAGCCGCTCTTCCCTCGCTAAGCAATAATCCCAAACTAATTAATACAAAACTAAATCCGGCAAAAATTTTTATTAAACCAGATGATTTTAGAAAAAGATAAAGAGCTAAAAAAACATTAAACAGCAAATAAGCGGCCATAAGAGAGGTATTGCCGATAGTGGCGCCGCCAATAGGAGAAGGGTCAGTGTCAATCCCAATTCTTGGCCCCAAACTAAGCAAACTGATTAAGACAGCGACAGAAAACGAAACACTAAAAATTTTAAACCAATCCTTTTTTAATTCTTGAAAAACCGAAGAAATAACTAAGAAAAAAGCCAGCAAGTGAAACCAAGTTAAAAGCCCGGTCATTCTTTCATACGTATCCCAGAAACTTCTGAAAAAATCAACGCCGAAAATAGAGCTCAAAGATAAAATAACAAGAAAAAAGACTATCGCCGCTGAAAGCGGATTAAATCGAGGTCGGTATTTTTGAAAAGAAATTGCCAGAAAAAGCCAGGCCGCAAAAATTATCTGGACTAGTCCCAAAAAATAAATAGTTTTAGGAACAACAAAAGGGAAAAAGAATAAGTCGCTAACTATTAGGGGCGTAAGCAAAATAAGACAAGTCCCCAGCTTAATGATAAAAAGGCAAACCCTTTCCATTCTAATTTGAAATTCAAACTTGTTCCTTTTGTTTTCTTTCTCCATATAGTCGATGAGACTTTGTCTCATCTTCACGCTTCGCCCCGGCCTACTGGCGTAGAACAGGGATCGCGCGCTCAATTATTTAAGATTTTCTCAAGTTCTGGTTCCCAAGCAGGATTGATTTCAATTGCTTCCTTTGCTTTTTCTCTGGCAAGGCCTATGTCTCCTTTAATCATCGCCACTTGAACTAAAATAAAATGCGACCTATCAATTCTTGGCTCAAGCCCTACTGCCTCTTTAGCCAAAGAAAAAGCTGTCTCAAAATCTCCTTGCTGTATTTTCACTTGAGCTAAAATCCAATATCCTTGTGGATTAAGAGGGCTTAATTCTATTGCTCGTTTAAGCACTTCTTCTGCCCGAACAAGCTTCTCGGGATTAAGTTCAGCATAAACGCTATAAAGATTTCCCAAAGTAAGATGAGCGCGGAAATCCAAAGGAGATTCTTTTATGCTTTTCTCTAGCTCTTGGCTTAAGAAATCAAGCTTTGATTTGAGGTCTTCTGGTTTTACCTGGCCAGCTACTTCTGTTCTGGAAAAATTCACTGCCGCGTCAGCAAAGAAAACTCTTATTTGTTCTCTTCCAAGGGGAGAGGCCTCCAAAGTTTTTTTATAAAGAGCAATTCTTTGAGGAGAACCCTGGGGGACTTGAAGCGTTTCAATCACATAATGTCCAGCCCTAAAGGGCTGAACTATAAAATAAAAAAAAGAAAAACCGAAAAAAACTAAAATAATTATTGCAATAAAAGGATTAAGATTTCTTGAAGATTGTTGATTATTAGTTGTT
>CAYOVW010000001.1:0-16185 GCA_964407555.1 uncultured Candidatus Saccharibacteria bacterium | reverse complement strand
GGGATAAAGGTTAGGCAACCGCTTAGCGAATTACGAATTACAGATTACGAATTACAAAAAGAAAAAGAATTATTAGAGCTGATTAAGGAAGAGGTTAATGTAAAGAAAATTACCTTTGGCAAGAGTTTTAAATTAGACACTAAAATTACTTCTGAACTAAAAGAAAAAGGCATAATTCGAGAAATTATTCGCCAGATTCAGGAAATGAGGAAAAAAGCCGGTCTGAAACCGAAAGACAAAATTTTGGTTCAATGCTTTGGATTGTCAGAATTAAATAAAATTTTAGAAAAAAATAAAAAATCTATTTTGACTGAAACCCAATCCAAAGATTTTGTTTTAAAAGAACAAAAAGTAAAGAAAGATTTTGATATTGAACAAGAAATAGAGATAGCTCAACAAAAATTATATCTGGCAATTAAAAGAATCTAGGATATAACATTATGCCGGAAAAAGAACCGCATCTTCATTTACACGAGCGAGCGAAGCGAGCGAAGAGTGGAGGAGAGACGAAGTCTCTTCGACTTTAAAGTCGGAAGAAGTAGAGCCAAAAGAAGGTTCAGAAAAAAGATTTACCCTGTTCAAAGAGCAATTTGCCCAAGAAAGAATCAGGGTTGTTAAAGATGTTGTTCAAGAATTAAAAAAAAGTTTACGGAGCGCGCGGCGAGAAATTATCAGCAAAACCAAAAACCCTGAACAGCGCTTTATATGCGATTTTTTAATCCTGAAAAATCTTTATTTGAAGATAAAGAACCGGCCAAGCTGGCTGGCTTTGAAAAATTCCGAGAGCCATGGATTGAACAAATTGAAGCCGGTAATAACAAAATTGAGATTGGCTACACTGGCTACCGGAGAATTGAACATCTTTATAGCCAAAAACTAAAAGAGGTAGGTAAAATAGAAATAATCAACGAGCAAGGCGAACAAGGCGAGCCGGGCAAGAAATTTGATTTTAGTTCTTTGCTTCCAAAAAATTGGCGTTTTTGCGAGAGAATTACAGATACCCAAGCCTTGTCCGTTGACCCGAATTTATTGACTAGCCATTCTTCAAAAGAGATCTGGTTTCCTGATTTTTATTTTGACTTTGATAGCGGCAAAAAAACAAAAACGTTTTCGCAGTCTAAAAATTTATTTAACTTACTGCATGAAATTGGTCATTCTTTCGAACCCAAGGAAACAATTATAAGAAAAATAATAATAAAGGAAAAAATGAAGGCGAAAATATCAAAGCTGGCGAGAATAAAAACAAAAGACTTCCCGACAGAACCTTTTACTGGAAAAGAAAAACAAGATTATTATCAATATGTGATAGGTCCGGAGCGCGATGCTTGGGCATACGCTTTGCGTCAATACCGAGAATTAAAAAGGCAAGGAATAGATATTTTTCCAAAGGAGGTGTCTAATAAGGAGATATTGAAAATTGTCAGATATTATCTTCGCTCTAGTTTAGACGCTGGAATAGGGCTTATGGAAGATCCCTTAGAGGATCCAAAAACAATAAAAACTAAAAAAGAAGCTGTCAAAGAAGCTAGAAGACTGAAATCGGGCTGGGAGAGGTTTAGGAACAGGGTTGTTGTAGAAATTCTAAATAAACTTATGAGAATTTAGCCTTTTGCTATTCATAATCTGGCAAGGGCTGTTCTGGCAAAAGGACTTGACAAATTTTTTTTTAGTTGCTAGAAAATAATAAACGCTGTTAGAAACTGTGAGTTTCTAAACAGGGTAAAGAAATTTTCAAAAGGTCGAAAAAAATCATAAAAATAAATAAAATATGAAAATAAAGCCATTATCAGACCATATTTTGATTGAACCGGATAAGGAAGAAAAGAAAACCAAAACCGGAATTCTGCTTCCGGAAACAGCTGAAAAAGAAAGGCCGGAACAGGGCAAAGTAATCGCTGTTGGGCCTGGCAAAAAAGATAAAAGCGGAAAATTCATTCCCTTGGAGGTAAAGCCCGGGAATAAAGTTTTATTTACTAAATATGGCCCTAATGAAATCAAGGTCGACAATAAAGAATATTTAATTGCCAAAGAAGAGGATATTCTTGCCATTCTTGAATAAACTCAAGGAAGGTTTTTTAAAAATTTATGTCTAAACAAATTTTTTACCAAGAAACAGCCCGGAAAAAAATGAAAGCCGGGGTTGACAAATTAACGGATGCGATAAAAGTTACTTTAGGCCCCAAAGGAAGGAATGTTGTTCTGGACAAGGGATTTGGCGCGCCGACTATCACTAATGACGGTGTAAGTATTGCCAAAGAAATTGAATTAGAGAACAAAATAGAAAATTTAGGAGCAGAGATTGTTAAAGAAGTGGCTGAAAAAACTAATGATGTTGCTGGGGACGGCACTACCACAGCTGTGATTTTGTCTCAATCAATGATATCCGAAGGGCTTAAAAATGTGGCTGCCGGAGCCAATCCTTTGGCTTTGAAAAGAGGAATAGAAAAAGGAGTGGAAAAAATTGTCCAAGGATTAAAGCAGGCGTCAAAACAAGTAACCTCTAAAGAAGAAATGGCTCAAGTAGCGACTATTTCCGCGGAAGATGAAAAAATCGGGGAGATGATCGCTGAAATAATGACTGAAGTGGGGAAAGACGGCGTAATCACGGTTGAGGAATCAAAAACTTTTGGCACCCAGAAAGAAGTGGTTAAAGGACTTCAGTTTGATAAAGGATATATTTCTCCTTATATGATCACTAATACTGAAAGAATGGAAGCTAATTTTGAAGATCCTTATATTTTAGTGACTGACAAAAAGATTTCTTCTCTTCAAGAAATTCTGCCGGTTTTAGAGAAAGTGGCTCAAACCGGGAAAAAAGAATTAGTCATTATTGCCAATGAGGTTGACGGAGACGCTTTAGCAACATTAGTAGTTAATAAACTGCGAGGCATGTTTAATGCTTTAGCGATAAAAGCGCCGGGATTTGGCGAGAGGAGCAAAGAAATGCTTCAGGATATTGCGGTGATAACCGGGGCTCAAGTGATTTCCGAAGAGGTGGGGCTGAAATTAGAAAACATTGAACTAAAACAATTAGGACGGGCAAGAAGAGTGGTTGCTACCAAGGAAAACACCACTATTATTGAGGGGAAAGGCACGAAAACGGAAATTGACGCCAGAATAAAGCAAATAAAAAAAGAACTAGAGATTTCAGAGTCAGAATTTGACAAAGAAAAGATTCAGGAAAGATTGGCAAAATTAGTCGGCGGAGTGGCCGTGATTAAAGTAGGCGCGGCAACAGAGGTTGAGCAAAAAGCCAAACAGCACAAGACCGAAGACGCTTTGTCAGCCACCAGGGCCGCTAAAGAAGAAGGAATTGTTCCTGGAGGCGGAGTTTCTTTAATAAGAGAAATCAATAGATTGTCTGAAATAAAAGCAGAGGGAGATGAATTGACCGGCATTAATATCTTAAAAAGAGCCTTGGAAGCGCCGATTCGCCAAATTGCTCAAAATGCCGGCATAGACGGAGCAGTAGTTTGCCAAAAAGTAAAAGAGAAGAAAGCTGGTTTTGGCTTTAATGCCAAAACAATGGAGTATGAAGATTTAATGGCCGCCGGCATTGTTGACCCGACAAAAGTGGTCAGATGCGGCCTTCAGCACGCTGCTTCAGCCGCGGCAATGTTTTTGACCACAGAATGCGTGGTTGTTGAGAAACCAGAAAAAAAGAAAGCGCCTTCAGTACCAGAAGAGTATTAATTATCTATGGCTCAATATTTACCGTTCCTTCAACTTTTTGTTGCGATTATTTTAATAGTTTTGATTCTTTTACAGCAAAGAGGAACAGCTCTTGGTACAGGTTTTGGCGGAGAAAGTGGTTTTTACGCCACCCGGCGAGGAATTCAGCAAAAAATCTTTTTAGCAACCATAGTTTTTGGAACTCTTTTTATTCTTTTAGCGCTTTTCAATTTATTCTTATAGTGGTTGGGGTCAAACCCCCTTCCTGATAGCAGCGGGGGTCAGACCCCGCAATGAATTGCGGGCTCTGACCCCGCTAGGCACTGACCTCTTTAATCAGCCTTTTTAAACAAATGTTTTGTAGCTGTAAATGGCCTAGTAAATTTCAATGGCTTCAATTTTTTAAAGTTCTAGGCAAAAAAGAAAAAATTGCTTTTTCAGCTTTTGCTTTTTTAGCTTTTTTTAGTTTTTTTACTTTAGTTTACGGGTTCTATCTTAGAAACACCAGAGCTGTTCCAGCTTATGGCGGAGTCCATATTGAAGGCCTAATTGGCCAGCCAAGATTTATTAATCCGATTTACGCTCCTCTTAATGATATTGATCGGGATTTAACCAGACTTATTTTTTCTGGCTTAATGAAATATGATCTTCAGGGGAACCTCGTGCCTGATTTAGCTGATTGTGAAATTAAAGAGCAGGGCCGAGTTTATGAATGTGTTTTAAGAGAAGATATTTTTTGGCATGATGGCCAAGAGCTTACCCTTGATGATGTTATTTTTACCCTTGAAACAATCCAGAACCCGATTTATAGAAGTCCTTTATGGCCAAAATGGTTAGGCGTGGAAATAGAAAAAATTTCTGAACAAACAATTCGTTTTACCTTACCAACTCCTTCAGCCCCTTTTTTAGAGAATTTAACCTTAAAAATCCTGCCCCGGCATATTTGGCGCGATATTTCTCCTGAGGCCTTTCCTTTAGCTATTTACAATCTCCGGCCTGTTGGTTCTGGCCCTTACAAGTTTAGAGAAATTAAAAAAGACGAATTAGGCAGAATAGAATCTTTATCTTTATCTGCCAATCCGCAATATTTTCAGGGCCAGCCTTTTATTTCTGAAATTGATTTCTTGTTTTTTCGCAATGAGCAAGAATTGGTCAAAGCGGCTCAACAAGGACAAATTACTGGTTTTTCTTTAAGCCCCTTAAATCCGGCTAAAGCATTTGAACGAAATTGGCAAATTAATTTTCTTGTTCTGCCAAGGTATTTTGCTATTTTTTTCAACCCTCAAGAAGCAAAAGTTTTCCAGGACATAAATGTCCGCCAAGCGCTAAGTTACGCTGTTAATCAACAAGAAATTATTGCTCATCTGCTCTATGAACAAGGTCAAAAGGTTTCTTCTCCTATTTTGCCGGGGATTTTAAACTTTTCTGCTCCGCAAAAAATTTATGAGCCCAATTTAGAAAAAGCAAAGGAACTTTTGGAAAAAGCCGGTTTTGATAAAGAAAACCCTTTAAAATTTTCTCTTTCCACAGTTGATCAGCCGCTGCTGCGAGAAACAGCTGAGCTCTTAAAAAGACAATGGCAAGCAGTTGACGTAGAAGTTGAGATTAATATTTATGCTCTTGACGAGCTTGAAAGAGAAGTTATCAGGACTAGAAATTTCCAAAGTTTATTATTCGGTCAAGTTTTAAGCGCTATTCCCGACCCTTTTGTTTTTTGGCATTCGCTTCAGAAAAGAGATCCCGGGCTGAATTTAGCTATCTTTGAGAATAACCGAGCGGATTTTCTTTTAGAGCGGGCTCGTCAAACTCTTAATCAAACCGCAAGAGCAGAGAAATTAGAAGAATTTCAGAACATTGTGATTGAACAAGCGCCGGCAGTTTTCTTATATAACCCTTATTATCTTTATTTAGTTTCTCGGACAATTAAAAAGCCGGAGATGAAATTGATTATTACGCCGACTGAAAGATTTGCTAATATAGAAGAATGGTATATTAGAACAAGGAGAATCTGGCGGTAAGGGTCAGACCCCGCAATGAATTGCGGGGTCTGTTCTCAGAGGTTTTTTAATATGCGATTGGAGCGCTACAAAAATAATCCTATTTTAGGACCGAGAAAAGAGCATTCCTGGGAAGCAGGAGGCGTTTTTAATCCAGCTGTAATTTACGAACAAGGAAAAGTCTATATTGTTTATCGGGCTTTTTCCAAAGATTACACTTCCAGTTTGGGTTTGGCAATTAGCAAGGACGGATTTAATATTGACGAGAGACTAGCGGAGCCAATTTATAAGCCGCGGGAGAGTTTTGAAAAAAAGCCAAGCCGGGAGTTTGGTCAGGGCGCGAAGACCCGAGGATTACCAAAATAGGAAATAGATTCTATATGTGTTATACTGCTTTTGACGGAGTTCATCCAACCCGGGTTGCTTTAACTTCAATAAAAGTAAAAGATTTTCTCATAGAAAGTACCGATTGGGCGCAATGCTGTTAGACCTTAAAAATCCTTGTCAAGTTCTTTGCCGGCCGAATAATTTTATTTTGGAACCGCAGGAGGATTTTGAAAAACAAGGAACAGCTCCTAATGCTGTCTTTAGTAACGGAGCAATAATAATTAAAGGACAATTGTTTATTTATTACGGCGGGGCAGACAGCGTTATCGGACTGGCCACGGCAAATCTGAATGAATTTTTGAAAGAATTAACAGAAAAAGCCGACTATAAGATTGAATTTATCAGGGCTAGCCAAAATCCGATATTAGAGCCGAATGAAAAAAATTGGTGGGAGGTTGACGCTGTTTTTAACCCTTGCGTTGTGAACGATGAAAAAGATAATTTTTAGATGGTTTATCGGGCCCAATCTTCTCGGTTTTTCAGCGAAACAGGGCCGGAATTCCATATTTCTTTTTTAGGATACGCTAAAAGCAAAGACGGAATTAGTTTTAAAAACAGACGCTTATTGTTCAAGCCGGAACATAAATGGGAGCATTTTGGCTGCGAAGACCCAAGAATAACTAAATTCGGAAATCAATATTTTATTTTCTATACCGCGGTTTCTTGCTTTCCTCCTTCGCGAGAATGTGTTAAAGTAGCGTTAGCAACAACTAAGGACTTTAAAAAAATTATTAAACACGGCATTGTCATTCCTTTTAACGCAAAATGCATGACCCTTTTTCCGGAGAAAATTGCCGGGAAAATGGCAGTGATTTTCGCTTTAGAGCCGGACTCACGGCCCTTAAAGACCGGTATTGCTTTTTTCAACGATATTCAAGAAATTCTATCTCAAAAATATTGGGATAAATGGTGGCTGGAAAAAGACCAAGAAGGTAAAAATATTTTATTTCCTCCGACAACAGATTTAGAAATTGAGGTTGGCGCGCCTCCGCTCAAGACAAAATACGGCTGGTTATTGATTTTATCTTACATCACCGGAATCAGTCTTCCTGAGCCAGATGTTTTCGGCATTGGCGCTGCGCTTTTAGATTTAAAAGACCCAACCAAGATATTGGCTAAAAGCGATTATCCTTTTTTAGTCCCCAAAACGCAATACGAGATAAAACATATGCGGCCGAACGCTATTATCTTTCCTTCAGGCGCGGTTGTAAAAAATAAAGAATTACTGGTTTATTACGGGGCTGGCGACAGAACTTGCTGTTTAGCCACTTATAAATTAGAAAGATTAATAAAAATCTTGCTAAAAAAATAAGATATGTTTAAGGTTCAAGTTAAGAATTATTTTCAAAATCCGATTTTAATTTCTAACCAAAAAGGAGTTCCAACAGCCATTACAAAAGAGAAAAAGGTCTTTTTATTTTATGAAGAGAGCAATGCTATTTGTCTGGCAATAAGCAGAGATGGAATAAATTTTAAAAAAGAGAATGTTTGTGTAGTAAAAGAAAGAGGAAAAAAATGCCGAAATCCGAGAATATTTAAAACAGAAAAAGGATATTTTTTATTTTACAGAGTTGTAGGAAAAGCAAATAAAACTTATATTTGCGGCGCTTTTTCCAATAATCTTTTATCATGGCGAAAAACAGGAAAAATAACTCTGGCTAAAAAACAAGAAATAATTAATAAAGACAATCAACTAATTTTTTCCATCAAAAAAAACTTGCCCAATAAAGAAAAAATAGAAATAGGCCCAAGTCCGGTTATGGCAGAACAAGGAATTTTGTTTGTTTATAATACAGTTAAATTTGCCAAAAGCGGGGTAAAGCATTATTCTTGGAATTTAGTTCTGTTTGATAAAGAAAATCCTAGTAAAATTTTATGGAGAGCGGAAAAGCCCATCTTCAGTTCCGAGAAAAACAAAATTACTCTTGGCGGATTAGTAAAATTTCAAGGAAAATGGCTTTTGTATTATTACAGCGAGATTGATAAAGGCATTAATATTGCTTTTCTGGATTCTTGGGAAGATTTTTGGGAAGATGTTAAAGAAGAAGAACCTTTGAAATTAATAAAGTTTGAAGGCAATCCAATTTTAGAACCTAGGAAAATGTATTTTTGGGAGAGCAAGGCTTGTTTTAACGTGGCCGCTATTTACGAACAAGGCAAAGTTTATATTATTTACCGTTCTATTACTGAAGACGATGTTTCGGTCTTGGGACTGGCAATCAGTAAGGATGGGATTAATATTTCTGAAAGATTGTCCGAACCAATTTATGTTCCTAGAGAGCCGTTTGAAATAAATCCTTCTGGTAAAATAACATATTATATTGGGTTCTCTGGCAGCGGACATTCGGGATGTGAAGACCCCAGGATAGTAAAAATAGAAGACAGATTTTATATGACTTATGTGGCGCTTGACGGCTGTAATCCTCCCCGGATTGTCTTGACTTCAATAAAAGACAGCGATTTTTTAAGCTATCAATGGGATTGGGAGAAACCAATTTTAATTTCTCCTCCGGGCATAGGTGAAAAACAAGCTTGTATTTTTCCGGAAAAAATTATTGGAAATTATGTTTTTCTTCATCGGATTTTTCCTGACATCTGGATGGATTTTGTCCCGGATTTAAAATTTGAGGATAAGTGGCTGGCTGGAAATATTTTCGCCAGACCGAGAGAAGACAAGTGGGATAGTTTAAAAATTGGCGCCGCGGCCAGTCCAATAAAAACAGAAAAAGGCTGGCTTTTAATTTATAATGGAGTTAGCAAAGAAGATTATAAATACAAAATTGGCGCTATGCTTCTTGATTTGAAGGACCTGGCCCGAGTTTTAGCCAGAAGCAATCAGCCAATTTTAGCGCCTGATAACAATAGAGAAGGAAATATTATTTATTCTTGCGGTTCAGTAATTATTGAAGACCAGCTTTATGTTTATTACGGTCAGAATGATTATAGCTTGGGCGTTGCAACAGCCAATTTAAAAGAATTTCTGCAAAAGTTGGGTTAAGTTTAAGTGTAGTTGTTAGTAAATTCAGCAACATTCCGCTCAGGAAGTAATTTTTAGGATGCTCCAGCGGCAGAGCTCGCTCGGTCCTTCGGCAAAATTCGAGCACATAAAGATTTATGTGCTCGACCAAGCAATTTTGCCTGCAGATGCTCCTAAAAATTACTTCCTGGGCTTAAAAGATTTTTGTTATTTAGTTAGGCAGTATAATTTAGGATAGGCCGAGGTGGTGAAATTTGGCTAGACACGCAGCCCCCAGGAGGCTGTGGAGGAAACTCCATGTGGGTTCGAGTCCCACTCTCGGCACTAGTAAATTATAAGATGACAAGAGAAAAATCTCTCAAAATTATTCCCCTTGGCGGCTTGGGCGAAGTTGGCCGCAATATGATGCTTTTAGAATATAACGAGGCGGTTTTGATTATTGATATGGGCCTTAAAATGCCGGAAGAAGATACACCGGGTATTGATTATATTGTGCCAAATATTAATTATCTACATTCTCCGGAACAGCAAAACAACAATTGGCGAAACAAAAAACAAAAGAACATTTTAGGGATAGTTTTTACTCATGGCCATTATGACCATATTGGCGCGGTCCCGTATTTAATTGAAAAAATTTGGAGTCCCTCTTTGCAAATTTTCGCTTCTCCTTTGGCGCGGGGAATAATTCTAAAAAGGCAGGAAGAATTTCCCGAGCAGCCTCGCTTAAAAATATCTGAAATTAAACACGGTTCTAGAATTGAATTAGGGCCTTTTCGAATCGAGTTTTTCAGGCAAAATCACAATATTCCTGACAACTTTGGATTATTTATTGAAACGCCGGTTGGTAATATTTTACATACTTCTGATTTTAAGTTTGACTTAAACCCGGTGAATGAACTGCCGACGGATTTTCAGAAATTAAGAACGCTTTCTGAAAGGAAAATATTGCTTTTAATGTCAGATTCTACCGGCGCTGAAGAAAAAGGCCATTCTTTGTCTGAAAAAACAATTGAAAAAAACTTAGAAGAAATTTTTCAACGTTCTTCGGGCAGGATTATTGCCGCTACTTTCGCATCTTTAATTAATAGAATTCAGCAAATTATTTTTTTGTCTGAAAAATATGGAAGAAAAGTAATGGTTGAGGGTTATTCAATGAAAAGCATTCTGGAAATAGCTGAAAAACTAGGGCAGATCAAATCAAAAAAGGGGACAATTATTAGAGGAAAAGAAATTGAAAATTATCCTGATTCAAGAATAACTATTTTATGCACCGGCACCCAAGGAGAGAACCAAGCTGTTTTAATGCGGCTTGCTCAAAAAAAACACGATAGATTGCGTCTTAAAAGAGGCGATTCGGTTATTCTTTCTTCTTCTGTTATCCCGGGAAACGAAAGGACAGTTCAGATGCTTAAAGACACAATCTTACGTCAGGGAGTAAAAGTTTTTCATTATAAAATGATGGATATTCATGCTGGCGGCCATGCCCAAGAACAGGAGCTAAAAGAAATGCTTAAGATTACCAGGCCGAAATTTTTTCTCCCTATTCACGGCCAATACTCAATGTTAGTTGCTCACGCTGAAATAGCCAGAGAAACAGGAATGCCAGAGAAAAACATTGTTATTGCTGAGAACGGCCAGATTATTGATTTATTTCCGAAAACAATTTTTATTAGAAGAGCAAAAGTTCCTTCAAACTATGTAATGGTTGATGGTTTAGGCGTTGGCGATGTTGGCGAGGTGGTTTTGCGAGACAGGCATATGCTGGCTCGGGACGGAATGTTTGTTATTGTGGTAGTGGTAGACAAACAAAATGGCAAAGTAATCGGCTCTCCTGACGTAATCTCAAGAGGCTTTATTTACCTGAGAGAATCAAAACAATTATTAAAAGAGACCAGGCAGCAGGTAATAAAAATTGTTGACCGGGCAGTAATTTCAGGAGGAACGGTTAATTGGATTTATGTTAAAGACGAAATAAGGAATAAAATCGGACAGTTTTTCTACCTTAAAACCAAAAGGCGACCCATGATATTACCAGTGTTAATAGAGGTCTGATATTTATGAGGATATTTAGCGGTATTCAACCCACTGGTCAATTGCATATTGGAAACTATTTGGCGGCAATAAAACAATGGATTGAGCTCCAGGAAAACAACGAGTGTCTTTTTTGTATTGTTGATTTACACGCCTTGACCATTCCTTATCAGCCCGAAACGCTGCAAAACTTGATATTGGAAAAAGCGATTATTTACTTAGCGGCTGGCGTTAATCCGGAAAAAGCGATCATTTTTGTTCAGTCGGAAATCAAAGAACATTCTGAACTGACCTGGCTCTTAAATACCATCACTCCGATTGGCGATTTATTCAGAATGACCCAATATAAAGAAAAATCCCAAAAATTCAGACAGAATGTCAATGCTGGGCTTTTGAATTATCCTGTCTTAATGGCCGCTGATATTTTACTCTACCAAACCGACATTGTCCCGATTGGCCAAGACCAAAAACAGCATGTGGAATTAACCAGAACCATTGCCAGAAAGTTTAATCGAAAATTTGGTCAGACATTCAAAATTCCAAGGGCAAAATTGACTAAAATTGGAGCTAAAATTATGAGTTTAACCCAGCCAACAAAAAAGATGTCCAAAACTGATAAACCAGAAAATCGAATTGGCCTTTTTGATGAGCCAAAAGAAATAGAAACAAAAATTATGAAAGCAGTTACTGATACTGGCAAAATAATAAAATACGACCCGAAAAACAAGCCGGGAATTTCTAACCTGTTGACTATCTATTCTTTGTTTTCTAATAAAACAATCAAAGAACTGGAAAAAAAATTTAAAGGTCAAGGCTATGCAGATTTTAAAAAATCTCTGGCTGAACTTTTAATCCTAAAACTAAAACCATTTCGCCAAAAAAGAAAAGAATTTCTCACCAGAGAAGTTTATGTTAGAGAAATTTTAGAACAAGGTAAAAAAAGAGCCCAAATTATTGCCCAATCAACTATTAAAGATATCCGCAAAAAAATGGGGCTCACTTAGTAATTGACTCCCGAACACGATTATTTTTTGCTTTTAAGATTGAAGAAAAGGATAAATCCTCTTCTTCACGCTTTACTAGCGCTCGCGTAGTTAAAGATATAACCAATATATTTTTCAAAATCAGAAAAATTTTTTCTAAAAGTTTTAATGAACAACTTTCTATCTAAGGCATCGTAACGATGAACAATTCTGTTGCGTAATCCAACTACGGGAGCAATTTTTTGAGCAAAATTCAGAGGCAGGATTTTATTTTCACCTAAAATGTAAAAGGTTCCCTGAAGATCCTCGCTAATTTTTAAGTTTAACTCTTTAATGAAGTGATGATTGACGCTAAGCATTGAATCAATAATTAGTTGAAAAAGTCGTTCAGCGGTATGATATTTTAAATAATCGTTTAAAATTTCTTTATCAGAAAATTTAAAAAGTTGTTTAGCTTCATTTAAATTTATTAAAATTTCGTCTAATTTTTTAAAAATAAATGCTTTTTGAAATACCATTTTATTCTTTTAATTCTATTTTAATCTTATCTTTTCAATTCTCTCTTTAAGTCTTTTAAATTTTTCCTCATAAAGGGGTTTTGTCTCAACATATTGCTTAAAAGCATAAACCCTAAGAGAAGAAAACAATAAAGAATCTTTTTGATATAAAACTTGGCAGTTATTAGTTATCGCAAATAAAAGAAGGGGGTTAGCTTTTTTAAGATTTACTAAATCAATCCTTTCTGATTTAAAAATAGGCGCTAAATCACAAATCAACTTGGCTTCTTTTATTAAGTTTAATTTTTTTTTAGATAAATAAGCAATATCAAAATCACTTTTTTCAAGATTGTTTTCTGTTGCTCGAGAACCAAACAGTAAAAGTAAATCTAACCCATATTTTTGGGCTATTTTTTTGATGCGTTTTTTATCTTTAATGCCTTGGTTGACCATGACCATATTTTAATATTTTAACACAGATTAAACCGGCGCGCAACGAACTATCAGATATTGACAGGCTTTTTTAGAGAATCGAGATTAACGTTTATTTTGGAATTCCAATCTATGTCTTCATAACTGTGAAGTAATTTGTTAATGTAATCTCTGAAAAAATCATACCTATCTTCTGTCTTAGCTTCAAATTTAATTGTCAAATAAGGAGCGTTTTGAGAATAACGGATAATAAACATTCTGTCCTCAAACTCAACCCTTACCCCATCGCCTACTCTTTCGTCAGAAATGATCTCGGCGCCAGGAAAATCTTTGGATAATCTTCGGCCGATTTTTTTCATTAAATCAACTTTTGTCTCGTCAGAGCAGCCAATTTTAATTTCAGGACTAGAAATATATTTTGGAAAACTTTCTATAATTTGAGATAAAGTTTTTTTCTTGAGCGATAAATAATTCAAAAGCTCTAAGGTAGAATAACAACCATCGTCATGAGGATAAAATTTATCCAAAAAATAGAAATGGCCCGACATCTCTCCGGCGAATAAAGCTTTTTCTTGTTGGGCTTTGGCTTTAATAAATGAATGGCCGGTTTGCCACATAATTGCCTGGCCTCCTTTTTGTCTAATAACATCGCTAACTACTTTAGAGCAAAGAGCGTTAAAAACTATTTTAGCGCCAGGGTTTTTTTCTAAAACCGCTGCCGAAAATAGGGCTACCAAAACATCATTCCACAGAATATTGCCTTTGTTGTCAACCACGCCAATTCTATCGCCGTCAGAATCATAAGAAAAACCAAAATCAGCTTTTGTTTTTAATGTTTTTTTAGACAATCTTTCAGCCTGTTTTTTGTCAGTGGGGTCAGGAGTGCCAATTGGAAAATTCCCGTCAAGTTCGCAATGATTACAAACAACCTGACAACCAGCTTTTTCTAAAAGTTCCGGCACAAAAGCGCCGGCTGTTGAATGAGCCGGATCAACCACTACCTTAAAGGTCAGGGGAAGGGAAAATCTTTTAAGCAAATCTTTGAAATAAGCTTCTTTAACATCCCTGTTTTCTAATTTTCCTTGCCCTCGGGCGAAGAGACTTCGTCTCTTCTTCCCCGCTTCGCTGATGCTTGCGTGTTCAAATTTTCCTACCTCAACAATTTGCCGCAACTCCTGAATTTCCTCGCTTAGCATAGTTTGAGAAAGACCGGTCCCGAACTTAAAGCCATTATACTCGATTGGATTATGGGAACCAGAAACCGAAACGCAACCCAAAGTATTAAAGTGATACTGCGCCCAATAGATAGTTCCAACCAATGCCAAGCCAATATCAATAACATCAACTCCTGTGCTGCGAATCCCTTTTATTATTGCCTGGCTATAAGATTCGCTGCTTAAACGACAATCGCGGCCAACCACTGTTTTTTTAATTCCTCGCCTTATTAAAAAAGTGCCGTAGGCCCTACCTATCTGCTCAACAATTCGGGGATTTAAATCTTTATCAACCAGACCCCGTAAATCATAGCCGCGGAATATATAAGGATTGATTTCCATATTTTTTTATTATATCATATTAACATATTAATATGTCTTTTTCAGTGGGTATTATTGGTTTGCCTAATGTCGGTAAATCAACTCTATTTAAAGCGTTGACTAAAAAATCAGTGGACATTGCTGACTATCCTTTTACCACCATCCATCCCAATGTCGGAGTGGTAGCGGTTCCTGATAAAAGATTAGAGAAAATCGCGGAAATTATTAAACCGGAAAAAATAACCCCGACTGTAATTGAGTTTGTTGACATTGCTGGTTTGGTTAAAGACAGCCACAAAGGCGAAGGTTTGGGAAATCAATTTTTAGCCCAAATCAGGAATTGCGACGCTCTAGTTGAAATAGTCAAGGCTTTTGAAAACCGAAAAGGTGACTTTAGCGCAAATATCATTGACCCTGAAAAAGATATTGAGGTAGTAAGAATTGAGCTTTTAATGAAAGACTTAGAAAACTTAGAGAGTTTACTCTCAAAAACAGAAAAAGAAGCAAAAACCAAAGAGAAAAAAGTTCTAAAGAAAATCGAATTTTTTAAAAAGGTTAAAACAGCTGTCGCTCAAGGGAAATTAATTTCCGAGATTGATTTAACCAAAGAAGAAAAATTAGAGATTAAAGAATATCAGTTTTTAACCGCCAAACCGATTATTTATATTTTAAATGTTGACGAAAAAAAATTATGTAACACGGACTTCTATAATCCGGCTATGACTAATTTATTTCTTAATCTTAAACTTGAGGAGGAGATTTGTCAACTTTCGGAAAAGGAAGTAAAGGAGCTGGAAATAGAATCCCAACTTGACCAACTCGTTCTTGCTTGTTATAATATTCTTAATCTAATTACTTTTTTCACCATCACTGGAGGAAAAGAAACTAAGGCTTGGACGATTCAAAAAGGAGTAAAATGTCCGGAAGCCGGCGGTAGGATTCATTCTGACTTTGAAGAAAAATTTATCCGGGCCGAAGTAATTAATTGGCAGAAATTAGTTGAAACCGGAAACTGGCGCAATGCCCGAGAGCTTGGCTGGCTGAAAACAGTCGGAAGAGAATACGAGGTTCAAGACGGCGATGTTATAGAATTTAAATGAAGATGAAAACATACGAAATAACTTATCTTATTTCTTCAGAAATTCCTGAACAGGAAGCTAAGAAAATTCAAGAGAAAATAAACTCTTTAATTCAAAAACAGGGAGGAATTTTGAAAAATGGAGGTCTTTTTTTAAGAAATAAGTTGGCTTACCCGATTAAAAAACAAACTCAGGCATTTTTGATTGTTTTGAAATTTCAAATAAATCCCGAGAATCTGCTTTTTTTAGAAAAAGAAATAAAGGCTGAAAAACAAGTTTTGCGTTATTTGATATTGGCTCAAAAACCGCTTAAAGAGAGAACAAAAGAGATGTTTCCGAAACCTTTGGCTGAGCGAAGAGATAAATCTCTTCTTTACCCTTCGCCCCGCTCGGGTGAGTTAAAAAAGCCGGTTCTGACGCCTGCCCTGGCTGAAGACAAGAAAGTTAAATTAAAGGAAATAGAAAAAAAATTAGAAGGGATATTGGAGGAAATTTAAAATTTCTTTTTGTTAAACCAAAAAGAACATTAAAATTTTTTTATTAAACCAAAAAGAACATTAAAAAAGGTCGTAGACTTCTAAAAGACTTCGTCTTT